>JACQUW010000108.1 GCA_016210115.1 Deltaproteobacteria bacterium
GTCGACAATCAGGTCGATTCCGGTCGCTGCCTCTAGAGCGCGGATATTGCGTCCCTCGCGTCCAATGATCCTCCCCTTCAGATCATCACTCGGCAACGGCACCACGGTTACGGTTCGTTCAGCGACAAAATCTCCGGCCAATCGTTCTATCGCGAGGGCAACGATCTTTTGCCCTTTGCGAGTTGCTTCCTCTCGCGCTTCTTCTTCAATGATGCGGATGCGTTTTGCAGACTCGTGTTTGGCTTCCTCGAGCATCTGATCGATCAAGCTCTTTTTCGCCTCTTCCCGGGTAAATCCCGCGACCCTCTCCAACTGCCGCTTCGAGTCATCCATCAGACGTTCACATTCGTTTTCCTTCTCTTCAGCCGTTTTTTCCCTTAATTTCACGGCGGCTTCGCGCCTTCCCAGTTCAGCTTCTCGCTTTTCCGCCGTCTCTATCCGCTTATCTAGACTTTCCTCCTTGTTAATTAGTCTCTTCTCTAGCAGTTGCAGCTCCCGGCGTATCTCGCGCACCTCCTTTTCGAAATCTGCCTTCGCCTGTAAAATGCTATCCCTGGCATGGATTTCTGCCTCTTTTTTTATCGCGCTGGCCTCTTTCTTCGCTTCTTCGATGATACGGCCTGCGGTGCTCGTCGCCAATTCCATCTCGACCCGGTTTCGTCTTTTCCGAATCCAGGAAAAAACGAGCGACATAAAAACTCCCAAAAGAAGACCGCCAATTCCAACTATTATGGTAAATTCCAACAAAAACACCCCCTTTTTTCATTGTTAAGCTCAGGAAGCCCAACCCCACTCCCGGCTTTCTCCGCAGTGGATAATTCTGTGTTCAGTAACAATGTAGTGAACCCTTTTATCCCACACGTCCGATGGTATCCGTTCGACTAGCTGCAATTCATAAGCCAATCCGGTGATCATTGCTCCGTCCCCTGCGGATTCGAGCGCCCGATCATACCACCCCTTACCTCGCCCCAAACGATTCCCTTCTGGATCGAAAGCTATTCCTGGGACGAAAAATATCGTCGCTTCGCCGTCAGCCGATTGTATCCCACTGTTCCCAATGGGCTCGAGAATTCCACAGTGGCCAACTCTAAGCTCGTCAACCGATTTCACCCTAATAAAACTCAAAGCTCCAGCCTCCCGTGCCCTCGGATAAAATACTTTTTTACCGCTGCTCAGGGCATGGTCTCGAATGCTTTCGGTCCTAACCTCTTTGCCAATTGGGCTGTAAAGGACAACCGACTGCGCGAGGAGGTAAGCGGGGAATTCGAGCACCCGCCTTTGGATCATTTTGCTCCACCGAGCGGCTTGAGGGGTTGGAAGAGACTCGCGCCGCAGGAGCGCGCTGGCTCGTAGTGTTGCTTTTGTCTCCTGCATAGAAATCCTCACAACGCAGGCAAACTGACACTGCCGAAGGAATTAAAAGAGAGAGGGGGGGAAAGTGCTAAACCGCGGACTGATCTATGTGCGGCGAATGGCTCCCCAGAACAAGGTGGCTCTGAGAGAAAACCCTATTCAAGCGAGTCGACTCAGGATTAGGGAACCGTAATACTACAAAACTCCAACTCTTCAGTATTGGTATGCTTCCTCGCAACCAAAGATGCCAAAAACAATAGACCAGATCTTGCGTTAAATAAATCCCCAAGTGCCACATCTTTCCGCCACCCTTCGTGCTTTCCCCCGCATTATGCCGTGTCAATGGATCAACTTGAACCTGTAACCAGGTGGATGCCATGTTACCGTTTGGGTCTTCCCCTGGTAAGGGCATGACGGCCGCGGCAAGGGACGGCTTCCGTTTTTTCTTTGTTGGTTCTAAGTTGTCTCCGCTGATCACGAGCACAGCAGGGGAAAAGATTAAACCCCGTTCTAGCCCTCCTCACTTAAAGTGGTTGCAATCCTGTTTGTTAGATGGTTCAGCCGCTGCAGCAGCTTGTCGTAATTATCCTTTAAGCGGTGATAGTCATCCGCTATATTTAACGCAGCCAACGTGGCTATATTGGACTTCCCAATTGGCGAGGACATACTCGACACTTCCTGCATTTTGGCATCCACGTATCCGGCAACCCTGTGGACATGGCTCTCCTCAGCATCGCTGCTGATTTTGAGCTTTTGCCCCAAAATTTCTACCTCGACAGCTCTTTTCATATAATCTTCCTTCCACATCAAGGAAGATCTAATAGCTCAAAGTGTCCCAGGATTTTTACCAGCCGCTCCCTGATTTCGTTCCGCTCCATCTGATACTGGCGAAGCTGGCCTTTCAGTTGATCGGACTCGCTCTCTTTCTGCTGCAGTCTTTTCTCCACCAACTGTTTCTCGCGCTTGATCCTCTCATGCTTTTCCAGCAACTGATTTATCTTTACCTCCAGCTGTTCAAGACTCTCCGGGGTCATAACGAGAAACACGGAAAATGATGTTTTAGTTTAGTTTTAAGGCCTGTTTTTGTCAAGCAGCAGCGCCTAACTTAACCACAGTCGGAAAGTTGGTAGTGGTCTGGCAGACTGCTAAGGAAGACCCGGTTAACCCTGTGTCCAACCCCAGAAAGCGAAAAAAACACGGTTCCAGATGGTAAACCTTCTCGGCAGCGGGACGTCTATATATATGCCGAATATGTGCCGAGCGTGGCCACATGAGGGCCTTAAAGCACGATTTGAAGCGGGCTCCAGTAACAGTGCGTGAGCTCAGCGAGCTCTGGGATGGGCGAGAGTTGAAACCCAACCCAGCGCAACCTCATTGCGTGGCAGTCCGCCAAGCCTCTGGCGGACTGCCGGGGTCCTGCGGTAGTGTTTAGGCGCAACCATTTCTCATGGAGACCCGCGAATCTTCAGAGCTAGGTGATGAAAAGCTCGTTGCTCTCGCGCGCAGCGGCCAGCGCGGCGCATTCGAGCTGCTCATGGAACGGTATAAACAAAAGGCTTACCGCATCGCGTTTGATTTCACGCGGGACCGCGAAGAGGCCAAAGACCTCTCCCAAGAGGCGTTCTTGCGAGCTTACATCCATCTTAAGGATTTCGACCAGCGGGCCAGCTTCTACACTTGGTTTTATCGAATTCTGGTCAACCTCTGCCTCGACCACCGCCGCCGTGGAAAACGGATCTCGTGGCAGTCCCTTGAAGATAAAAACGACAAAGTTCCCGGTGCCGGAGAAGTTCCAGATAACACCTCCTCCCCGGACGAGGAAGCGATAGCGGAAGAACTGTCGCGAAAAGTGCTAAGCGCTTTGGCGGCCCTTCCGCCGAGACAGCGCACGGCCTTCATCTTAAAGAACCACCAGGGACTCGCGATTCACGAGATCGCGAAAGTTATGCAAACCGCTGAGGGAACGGTCAAGGCTCATTTACATCGCGCCGTCGTCACTTTAAGACAAAGCCTGGCAGAGCCGGCTTAGCAGGAGGCAAAACTTATGGTTGGTGACAAAGACTTACCTAACGGAGCTTGCAAGGAATTCGAGCAGGATCTGGTCTTATATCATTATCGAGAGTGTACGGAAGAGCAACGGAATCGGGTCGCAACGCACCTGCTGAGTTGCGCTCACTGCCGGTCTTTCCTTGCCAGTCTGAGCGATATCCTGGCTGCTACCGTAAAGGGGGACGAGCCTCCTCCGGAGTTTTGGGAAAGCTATTCAAAAGAGATGCGCCTAAAGCTTGATTCCCTAGGGGAAAGAGATTTGTGGTGGAGGCGGATTGCGTCTGTTTTTTATCCTTGGCCGGTACCGGCTCTGGTAGGGGCTTTGGTCCTATTGCTGGCCGTTACCTTGACCTTCACTAAGGGCATTTGGGAGGCGAAAGACCAGCTCGCCAACGGTGAAAAGATTGCAGAAATTCAGCCCGTTTCGGAGAATATAGAGTTTTTTAAATCAATGGATTTTCTTGAATCCTTGGATCTGCTGGAAGAAATGGAAGCGGCGAAAGCCAAACCGAAAGATGCCTGATTGAGCGGGGTAGCAAAGAATGAAGTTCATGATAAAGTACCTTAGCTTTCTTGCCCTGCTGTTTTTTCCGCTTGCGGCCTTGGCTTTGCAGCCGGAAGGCTATTCGGAACGTTGGCGCCGTTTGACGCCGGAGGAGAAAGCTGTGATCCAGCGCAATTACCAGCGCTGGAAGAAGATGCCCAACGAAGAGAAGGATTATCTGCGCCGCGAATGGAACCACTGGCAGCGGCTTCCTCGGGAACGCCGCGAGCAACTCAAACAACGCTTCGATGAATTCCGCCAGTTACCTCCCGAAGAGCGGCGCCAATGGCGCGACAAATATCAGGAGCGCCGAAGATTTACTCCGGATGAAAGGAAAGAGCTGGATAGGCGGTTTAGGGACCGGCGGGAGCGCTACCGGGACTGAACAGGTGGCGGCGAGCTGTGTCGGTCGGGTAAACCTTTGCCCAGACCGATCGTCAAACTCTGCGGGAAGGAGGCTATGTCATGAAGAAGATTTTAGTAGGTTTATTTATGGTTTTATTGCTGGCTCCTTCGGTTAGCTATGCCCATCGGTGGCGAGATTATGACTACAGGCGCGACCACTACAGGCATTACTACAGGTATTCCTACCGACCCTACCATTACCCAAGGCATTACTATCGAGATTATTACCGTCACCGTCCTTACTACGATGAGCATTATCCTAAGAGATATTACAGATCTTACTGGTATGACCCATACCGGTGGTAAATCGTACGGATCGTGAGGGACCGTTCTCCAATAACAGGAAGGTTACAATGAAAACGATCGGACTAGCACTCCTGGCAATTAGCTTGGTATCTCTGGCTGGGTGCCACTGGCACCATTACGACCGCCACCGTTACTACGACGATCGGCGCTACGGCTCTTACGACGAGCCTTATTATGACCGTGGGCGCTACCGCTCTTATGGTCGTTATGACCGTGGATACGGTCGGTACCCTGGCTATTATAGGTCTCGGTCCGAGGACTGAGATTGATACCGTAATTTCACGAGCCCAAGGAGGTAAGTACGATGAAGAGGACTTTGTCTGCCGTTTTTGGCAGCCATAATAACCCTGCTTCTCTCCGTTAGTTATGCTCACCACGGGGGTTACCCCCGGGAGGACGGTTGTTATAAGAGACTGGCGCCATTATGATGGCGGTGCAATTGCAGCCGGGGTAGTAGGGGCCTTGTGACCGGCGTTGCTATAGCCCGGTCTTTGTTGTGCCAGAACCGGTAAAGGTAATTCGACCCTCTTACCCAGACAAACGCCGGCAGAACCGAATTTACCAAACACGTTTCCTGGATACCCCTTATCCTGGCCGGTCTTAAGCTTGATCGCCTGATTGGCGGGTGGATTCGCGAGTCGAAGTGGTTATATTTCGCAATGCTTCCGCGCCACCATATTCTTGAAATTGGTATTGCAACTCGTAGAGCCGTGAATAAAGTCCCCCGCGTTTGAGAAGTGCTTGATGAGTGCCTTCCTCCCGGATCTGTCCCTTGTGGACAACAAGGATTCGGTCTGCTGTCTGAACGGTCGACAGGCGGTGCGCAATGATCATGGCACTGCGATCTTTTAGAAGCTCCTTAAGCGCCTCCTGGATCAACATCTCGGTCTCGCTATCCACCGAACTGGTGGCCTCGTCGAGGATCAGTATTCTTGGATCGAATGCCAGAGCTCGCGCGAAAGATAAGAGCTGGCGCTGTCCCTGGGACAAAGTCGCCCCCCTTTCCTGAACCGTCTCCCGGTATCGGTTGGGAAGTCTCTCGATAAAGGGGGCAATGCGTGCTCTCGCGCACGCTTCCAAAACCCTGGGTTCACCGATCTTCGGATCTCGCAAAGTAACGTTAGTCGCCATATCCCCGGAAAAAAGGAAACCGTCCTGGAGAACCAGGCCCAGGTGCCTTCTAAGCGCGCGTTTGTCCCAGTCCCTGATGTCAACTCCATCCACAAAAATCGAGCCGCGCTCAATCTCATAGAATCGCAACAGAGAGGCAACGACCGAGCTTTTTCCGGCTCCTGTGGCTCCCACCAGAGCGATCTTCTCCCCCGGGCTCAGCTTGAAAGAGATGCCCTTGAGGACCGGTTCACCGGGCGTATAGGAAAGCCAGACATCGCTGAACTCGACAGCTCCTAGAAGGCGCTCCGGGGCCTTCGGCTTTCGCGGATTTTTAATCTTCTCACTGGTGTCCAGCAGGGTAAAGATACGTTCCGAGGAGGCCATGGCGGCCTGCATGATGTTGTATTTCTCCGCCAGGTCCCGGATCGGTTGATAGATCCTTTGAATGTACTGTATAAAAGCTACCATCACGCCCGCCTCCACGGCTCCCTGGAACATCATGCCTCCCGCATGCCAGAGCGTGAGACCGATCGTCAGAGCGCTGAAGACCTCCACAATAGGGAAAAACATGGCATTGTAACGGACGCTTCGCAGAAGCGTGTCTCGGTAGTCGGTATTGACGTTTTGGAAACGCTCATAAACGTTTTTCTCTTGCCCAAAAGTTTGAGTTGTGCCTATCCCCGCAATATTTTCCTGCAATGTTGAATTGAGTTTGGCCAAAATTAAGCGGCTATCGCGATAAACTTCTCTGGCCCGGCGACGGTAAAAGCGGCTGACGTAGAGAATCAGCGGAAACCCGCCGATGGTTATAAGCGCCAGTTTCCAATTGAGCCAGAACATCGCCCCGGCAACCCCGAGCACTATGAATGCGTCGCCGAGAAGGCCGATGACCCCGGTGCTAAAGAGCTCGTTCAGGGTTTCCACGTCGTTAATCGTCCGCGTCATCAGGCGGCCCACGGGGTTATGGTCAAAAAATGCCAGATCCTGCTTCTGAAGATGAGCAAAAATTTCTGTCCTTAGGTCGTGCATCGCCCTCTGGCCCGTGTACTCCATCGTGTAGGTCTGAGCGAAAAGAAAAACGAATCCCAAGATAACCGTGAGCAGATAAAGCCCAGCCACCCGATCGAGACCGCCCACATCACCGGCGGCGATATACCGGTCAATCGCGATCTTAGTCAAGTACGGTCCAAGGAGCTGGCTTGCCGTATAAAAACCCAGAAAAACTAAGGACAGAATCAGCAATTTCCAGTAGGGCCTGAGATACCACAGAATGCGGCGCATCAACCTGGCGTCATAAGCCTTCCCTAAAATGTGATCTTCGACCTGGTAGCCTGCGCTCATATCATCGACCTCAGCGGTTCAACTCTTCAACTTCTCGTACCAGCCGCTGCCTCAAACAAAGACGGTAATACGCCCCTCGACGGCTCAGAAGCTCGTCATGAGTTCCCTGCTCGATGACTTCCCCCGCCTTCATAACTACGATCAGATCCGCCCGTTGTACAGTTGAGACGCGTTGTGAGATGAGAATAAGGCCCTTGCCCTCCCTGTACTGCTCCAACTGACTCAAGATCGCCTCCTCGGTCTCTGTGTCAACCGCGGAAAAGGCATCGTCGAGTATCAGGACTGGCGGATTTCTCACGATTGCCCTGGCCAGGGCGGTGCGTTGCCTTTGCCCGCCGGACAGGCGCACCCCGCGTTCTCCTAACAGTGTGTCGAATTGAGTCTTGAATTGCTTGACGGTGGGAAGCAGGCCGGCGATTCTCGCCGCTTCCTCAAAGTCCGCCCCCCGATCGTCGCCAGAGCCGAAGAGAATGTTTTCCCGAATAGTCCCTGCAAACAGGAAGATGTCCTGGGATACAAACCCTATTGTCTCCCTCAATTTTGCCAGTTGAATTGTCCTGATATCCACCCCGTCAAGAAAGATCCGCCCGGCGGGAGGTTCAAAGAGCCTCAGGAGCAGGTGGACCAGGGTGCTCTTTCCCGAACCAACCTCTCCGATAATTCCGCAGGTCGATCCTGCGGGGATCGTCAACGAAACGCCTCGCAAGGCCACGGGATTTCCCCCTCCGTAGCTGAAGGTCAAATCGCGGATTTCAATGTAACCTCGGATGAGAGATCCGGACAGCTTAGGGGCCTCGCTGTGATGGCCGGGCGAGATGGGACGATCTAGAATCTCGCCAATACGACTTAACGCGGCGGTTCCCCTCTGGTATTGATTAACCACATGGCCAACGGCCATCAAAGGCCACGTCAGCATGGCTAGATAGCCATTGAAGGCGACAAACTCACCCAACGTCATAGTGCCACTCAGCACTCTTCGGCCGCCGAGCCACAAAACGATCGCCGCCGCGGCCCCGGCAACCACTTTCATCAGTGGCCAAAAAACACCCCAAAGAGTGGCAAGCCATAGATTTTTGCGCAGGTATTCCGCGCTGATCATCTCAAAAGCCCGAATGTGATTGTCTTCTTGAGCATAGGCCTGTACGACCCGGATGCCCGCCACGTTTTCGTGAACGTAGGCGCTGAGGTGGCTCAACTGCTGCTGAACTTCCTGAGAACAACGAAAAATGTGCCGGCCGAAAAATCGCACAGTAATCGTAATCAGCGGCATCGCTATCAAAGAACACAACGTCAGCCAGGGGTCGATCGCAATCATAAAAACCAGGCTCAGAGAAATGACCGTCGCCGCATCCACGATGGCCAGAGAACCAAACCCGAGCAGTTCCCTTACGGCCTGAATATCGTTGGTCATTCGCGACATCAAATCGCCGGTCTTCATGTGCTGGAAGTAAGGCAAAGGCAGCTTCAAAAGATGGGAGAAGACCTGGTCGCGCAAGTCCGCCTCCGCGCGCCTGGAAAAGCCATGGATGTTTATTCGCCACAGGTACCGGAAAAATCCCTGAAGCAAGGCGGCCCCGAGAATCAACAGAGGAAAAACAACCAGCGACGATCCACTGTCATTTTTAGACACCAAGGTATCAATGCCGCCTTTGATGAGCCAGGGAATGGCCATCCCGGTCAAATCGGTGGCAACCAACGCAGTCACGCCGAAAATCAGCAGGTGACGGTTGCGCGAGATGATGAACTTTGCGCGACCATAGCTGGTCATGAACACTTGATTTATCATTGATTCTGAAAACTCCCACTGGAGAAACATCGGCCTGAGGCGGAGTAGAACCGCACACCTTCCTGCGCTGAGATCGCACGGGGAATCAACGTTTGGCGCAGGCAGGGCTGGCCTTTGAGGGAGAAGCTCATCTGAGCGAGATGCGGATCAGCCTCAGGTGGAGGCTGCGGCCGGAACGCTTGGCCCTGATCAGCGCTTTCGGAGAAGCGACGAATCTGCGAATCCTTTAGCTGGTCTTTCGCTCAGCAACCTGGACGGCTGAGCCGGACCATTTCCCGTCCATAAGGTCCGTCATCACAGCCTCGATTAAGGCGATGGGCACTCGAATCTGCTCCATGGTATTGCGATCGCGAATGGTAACCTTTTCGTCGGCCGGACTTTTTTCATCCCCTACCGTCTGCACATCAACAGTGACGCAGAAAGGCGTGCCCACCTCATCCTGCCGGCGGTAAAGTCGACCGATCGAAGCGGTGTCGTCGTAGACTGAAACCCATTTCTTGCGCAGTTCAGAGCAAATTCTGTGCGCTGTTTCCACGATCCGGCTATTCTTTTTAAGAAGTGGCAAAACCGCAATCTTGATCGGCGCCAGCTCCGGATGCAACCTGAGGACGACCCGTTTTTCGCCCCTGACTTCTTCCTCATGGTATGCATCCACGAGAAAGGCGAGAGCGGATCGATCTGCCCCCGCCGACGGCTCGATCACATACGGCACGAATCTCTGCTTTGTTTCCTCATCGAAGTAATCCAGCGCTTTGCCGCTGAACTCTGAATGCTGCTTCAGGTCATAATCCGTGCGATTCGCGATTCCTTCCAGCTCGCTCCATCCCATCGGAAAGAGATACTCCACGTCCACGCACCTTTTGGCATAATGGGCCAGCTCATCCGGAGCGTGCTCCCGCAGCCGGATGTTTTCCTTTCGAATGCCGTACCTTTGATACCAGGCGAAACGCTCGTCAATCCACTTCTGGTGCCATCCCTCGTCCGTTCCAGGCGTGACGAAATATTCGATCTCCATCTGCTCGAACTCCCGCGTCCGGAAAGTAAAGTTTCCCGGAGTTATCTCGTTACGGAACGCTTTCCCGATCTGGGCGATACCAAAGGGAAGCTTTTTTCGCATCGACTGGAGCACGTTGTCAAAATTCACAAATATTCCCTGCGCCGTTTCCGGCCGCAGATAAGTCTTGGTTGCGGTTTCCTTCACCGGTCCAAGAAAGGTTTCGAGCATGAGGCTTGCGGGCTTCGGCTCGGATAATTTGGCTCCGCCGCAGTTGGGGCATAGAACGCCTAGCGGGTTGCCAACAGACGCACCCACATGGCTCAACGTTCTCAGAAACGTCTGGAACCGGGAATCGTCCGGGCCTTCAAACGGGTACCGGGTGGGGGATTCGATCTCGAGTTTGGGATCTTTCAAAGGAAAATTCGGCGCGAGCTTCTTTCCATCGCTTTGCGCCCAGTTCGCAATCGCGCGCCATTCACCCTTCTTTGCGCTAGGACTCTCCAGAATTTTCGTTACGGCCCGGAACCATTTGCAATTCCAAACCGCTTCGTAGATTTGATCCGCCCGGTAATGGCGTCCGCATTCGCTGCAGCCTGTGAACGGGTCGGAGAAGCTCGCCACGTGCCCGCTCGCCTCCCAAACTCTCGGGTGCATAGAGATGGCGGCATCCAAACCGACCATGTCATCTCTCAGATGGACATTGTCCCGCCACCACAGCCGTTTGATGTTGTTCTTGTATTCAACGCCAAGGGGACCATAGTCCCACGCGGAGCCCAGGCCACCGTAAATTTCGCTAGACTGAAAAACAAACCCGCGTCGCTTGCACAGCGATACGATCGTGTCCATATCGACCATGAGTGTATCCTAACAATCCGGTAATCGTATTAATGTAATCGATGACAAACGTGGTGTCAAAAAGAGGGAAAAGACAAGTGGCTCACATCTGGCGACCGATGTCGCGCCTGAGCTTGACTAAAGCCCTAGCACGTCCTGCATGCTATAGAGGCCGTTCTTTTGTTTAGTCAACCACCGGGCGGCGCGGATGGCGCCGCGCGCGAAAGTCTCGCGGCTGTGGGCTCGATGGGTGAATTCGATTCTTTCACCCAATCCACCGAAGATAACCGTATGTTCACCCACCACATCACCCGCCCGGATCGATAGGAGACCAATCTCTTTCTTCGTCCTTTCCCCGACGATCCCCTTGCGTCCGGAAACGGCGATCCGATCGAGATCTCTCTTCAGCGCCTCTGCTACGGCTCGACCCATGGCCAGCGCAGTCCCGCTTGGTGCGTCTTTCTTAAACCGATGATGCGCCTCGACAATCTCCACGTCATAATCTTCTCAAAGAATTACAGCGACTTTACCGTAAAGGCTCACGAGAAGGTTAATTCCCACGCTCATATTGGGAGACAGAAGCACTCGAGTTCGGCCCGAGAGCCTTCGAATATCCGATAATTGCTTTGGATTGAAGCCGGTTGTGCCGATGACGATTGGCGCGCCCTTCCCCGCCGCGACCTTAAGATGCTCCAGAGCGGCTTCCGGAGCTGTAAAATCGATGACGACCACTCCATCTCGCAACAGAGGCGCCAACTGAGCGGATATCGGAACGTCGGCTTTGCCCGCGCCCGCCACTTCACCTGCATCCTTATCGAGTTGAGGACTGTTGAGCCATTCGACGGCGCCGACCAGCTTCACGCCGGCGCTCTCCCGGATGAGACGCACCAATGTGCTTCCCATTCTTCCCGCCGCCCCGCACACAACAAGCTTTACCATCGCAGCCTCAAATCAGATCAAAGTCAGTCAGCGCCTCTTTGAGCTTCCTGAAATTCGGTTCAGACATTGGAGTCAAAGGGAGACGCAACTCGCCTCGACATTTGCCCATCAGCGATAAAGCCGTCTTCACCGGGATTGGATTGGTCTCGATAAACAGCGCCCGAATCAAAGGGACAAGCCTAAACTGGAGGTCTCTTCCTGTCTCCCAGCTGCCTTCTAGACAGGCGTCGGTAAGGTGTGACATCTCTCTCGGCGCGATATTCGCGACCGTAGAGATAACTCCCTTGCCTCCAAGGGCCATCAGCGAAAATGTCAGAGAGTCTTCACCGGAATAAACCGCCAAACGATCTCCACATAGTCGCATGACATCGATGGCCTGATCCACGGAACCAGTGGCTTCCTTTACCCCGGCAATATTGTTTATCTCAGAAAGTCGCGCCAGCGTTTCCGGCTCGATCTTGGAGCCCGTCCGTCCCGGAATATTATAGACGATAAGAGGAATGCCTACCGACGACGCCACTTTCTTGTAGTGCTGGTAGATCCCTTCTTGCGTAGGCCGGTTGTAGTAAGGTGAAACCAACAAGGCGCCGTCAGCGCCCGCCTTTTCCGCTCCCCGGGTCAGCTCAATCGCCTCTTCGGTGGAATTTGATCCTGTACCGGCAATGATCGGGAGCTTTTTCTTGACGGCCTTGATCACTCTTTCGATCACCTCATGATGCTCCTTGTGATTAAGAGTTGCCGATTCTCCGGTCGTCCCACATGGCACGATACCATGGGTTCCGGACCGGATATGGAAATCCACCAGGGCATCAAGGCTGTCCCCATCGATCTTCCCTTCTTTGAAAGGGGTCACCAAAGCGACCATGGAACCCGTAAACATCATTGCCTCTCCTGTCTTATCCGCTGAAAAATGGTCTTTCATGCTTCGACGCGCTCAGCATGAACGGAAACTCATAATTTCAACCACCGTTAGCCCTGAGCTCGTCGAAGGGTGAACGTGCGGTTGTTCCGCAACATTTTAGATCTGGACGAAACCCTCAAACACCTCTTCGGCGCCGCCCGTCATATAGACGTGGTTATTTTCCCGCCATTCGATCAACAAATCACCACCCAAAAGATGGACTGTAATTCTCCTCCCCGTCCTTCCGCTGAGCGCACCGGCGACAGCCACGGCACAGGCGCCGGTCCCGCAGGCCCACGTTTCTCCGGCCCCGCGCTCCCAAACTCTCATCCGGACTTCGTCACGGGAAAGAACCCCTACAAACTCCGTGTTGACGCGCTTGGGGAAAAACGGGTGATGCTCGAATCGCGGTCCCAACCGCTCCAGGTCCAGTGCTTCAATCCCTTCCTGAAACAAAACGCAGTGAGGATTTCCCATGGAAACAGAGCAGATCTGATAATGGACCGCATCAACGTCCAACGGATAATCAATGATTCTGCCGTCTGCGTTCACCGGAATCTTGCGTCCTTCCAGGATCGGCTCACCCATGTCCACCTCAACCTCGGCACCCACCAGACGGGGTCGAATAATCCCAGCCAGCGTTTCGACCGCGATTTCCGTTTTTGATGTGAGCCCATGATCAGTGACAAATTTAGCAAAACAGCGAATGCCGTTTCCGCACATCTCTACCTGACCTCCATCCGCGTTGTAGATCTCCATCTTAAAATCGGCGACCTTTGAGGGATGGACCGTAAGCAATTGATCCGCGCCAATACCAAACCGGCGGTGGCAGAGTTTTTTCGCCAGCTGGCCGAGATCGGTAATTTCCCGCTGCAGGCAATTGACAAAAATGAAGTCGTTGCCGCAGCCGTGCATTTTGCTGAAATGAAGCTCAGTCATTTGGACTTCAGATTGAACCCGTCTTAAACCTCAGACCCTTTCGCGTATTCTAAGATCGGCGGTATCACCTCGCCCAGAATGAGATCTTCCAGCCTCTCTCGCGCTCGTACGACGTAAAAATCTTTGCCGTCGACCAGGACCTCGGCCGGTCTTGTTCGAGAATTGTAATTGGACGCCATTGTAAACCCGTAAGCCCCGGCGCTCATCACAGCCAACAGATCTCCCGGCTTTGGTCGGGCGATCTCCCGTTCTTTGGCAAAAAAATCGCCGCTCTCGCATATAGGTCCGACCACGTCGGCTACGATCTTTCCATTCCCAGCTTCCGTGACGGGTCGAATTGCCTGGTATGAACCGTAAAGAGCTGGGCGGATCAGGTCATTCATTCCGCCATCCACGACAACGAACTTCTTCTCTTCGGTCTCCTTGACATAAAGCACCTCGGTCACAAGGATGCCGGCATTCCCCACGATCACTCGTCCCGGCTCAAGAATCAAAGTTACATCCAGGCCGTGCAGCTCTTCGATCAATGCTTCCGCGTACTGTTCCGGGTGCGGCGGCTCTTCCTCCCGATAACGGATTCCCAATCCGCCACCCAGATCAAGATAGCGAATGCGGACACCCTCATTTCTCAAAGCTTGCACGAAGATTTTCACACGGGACAACGCATCCACAAACGGCGGGATGGAAGTCAACTGAGAGCCGATATGGCAGTCAACCCCGACCACTTCCAGATGGGAAAGGGCGAGGGCGTTTCGGTATCCGTCCATGGAACGTTTGATGTCAATGCCAAACTTGCTCTTTTTCATTCCGGTCGAGATATAAGGGTGGGTCTGGGGGTCCACGTCGGGATTTATCCGCAAACTAATTGGCGCTCTCTTGTCCATCTGGGACGCGATTGAATTTAAGACGACCAGCTCTTGCTCGGATTCCACGTTGAACATGAGAATTCCCGAGGCCAGGGCATGCTCGATCTCCTCTCGCTTCTTCCCAACGCCGGAAAAAACAATCTTTTTCGGATCGGCTCCGGCGCGAAGCGCGCGAAAAAGCTCCCCACGGGAGACAATATCGAATCCTCCTCCCTCGTTCACAAACGCTCTGAGAACCGCCAAGTTGGAATTAGCCTTCATGGAAAAACATATGAGATGAGGTATCCGGGCAAAGGCTTGATCAAAGACCCTGAAATGGCGTCTGAGCGTACCGAGACTATAAATATAGACGGGAGTCCCTATCTCGCGAGCGATGCGCCGCACAGGCACCTCTTCAGCAAAAAGTTCCGCGTCGTGATAGGTAAAGTAGTCCATCAGGGCCTCCAGGCAACCTCGACTTCGTTGGATGGATCGCTCAACGAGCCGTCCAGAAGCTGGGAGAAAACGCGGTAGCGATAACTGCGTTGGGATTGAATCTCTTCGTCGATAAAACGGTACTGTCTTTTTTTGATAAATTTTTCATGGTCCTCCACGTTCACCGTGATCCTCTCTCGGTACGGCACAGGGCAATCCGGGCAACTCCTGGAGATTTCCTTGCGAAAGATGACAAATCCTGCCAGATCCCGCAACTCCTTTCCGTCTACATACCGTCTCGGACGGCTCCAGGTAAGAGATATTCCTTTTCTCTCCGGCTGAGCTTTTAAATCACGGATTGCCTCTGGAATCGCCAGCTCCGGCGCCCGAGGATCTCCCTTCTTGCCGCAGGTAAAAACGAGAGGGAGGGCGACAAGGCAATAAACAAAAGAAACGAGTATCTTAATTCTCTTTCTGCCGGTGGGTGACTGGCCGCTGCCTGGTAACTTCATACGCCTAACTCCTTCAGGCGTCGCCGGACATTTTCCGGCGCTGTCCCGCCGGCCGCCCGCCTCCGTCGAACGGCCGCCTCCGCCGTCAGGAAGCCATAAACGTCCCGCTCGATTTTGGGCGAGAGACGCCTGAGCTCCTGCAAGGACAATTCTTCAATTCGGCGCCCCTGAGCGAGACAATAACGAACCACCCTTCCCGCCACGGTGTGAGCTGAACGAAAGCTAAGCCCCCGGCCTACCAGGTAATCAGCCAGTTCCGTCGCGTTTAAAAAACCATCCTGAGCCGCCTGCAGCATGTTTGGCGGCTTTACTTTAAGCTCGCGCACCAGATCGCGTATGATCTCCAGGCTTGATTTGACGGTTTCGACAGTGTCGAAAAGCGGAATCTTGTCTTCCTGGAGATCCCGATTATAGGCCAGCGGAAGTCCCTTCAGAACCGTGAGCAGCGTCATAAGGTGGCCGAAAATCCGCCCGCTCTTTCCCCGAACCAGTTCCGGGACATCCGGATTTTTCTTCTGCGGCATCATGGAACTTCCGGTGCAGTAGCTATCAGGCAGCTCAATAAAATCGAACTCCCGCGTGGACCAAAGCACCATCTCTTCGGCAAGGCGGCTGAGGTGGACGAAAAGAATGGCGGCGACGGAAACGAATTCCAGGAGAAAGTCCCGATCGCTCACTGCGTCAATGCTGTTTCTGGAAATACGCGGAAAACCAAGGAGCCGGCCGACGTAGCCTCGATCCACAGGGAAGGTGGTTCCAGCGAGAGCTCCGGAACCCAAGGGCATCACATTCACGCGATCCAGACAATCCAAGAGCCGCTCCCGATCCCGCTCCAGCATTTCGACATAAGCCAATAGATGATGGGAGAAGAGAACGGGTTGCGCCCTTTGAAGATGAGTATAGCCCGGCATGATGACTTTCAGGTACCGCTTCGCCGTTCGCCCCAGCTCCCGCTTCAGGGCGTCCACCAAGTCTGTGATCAGCCGGAGCTCTTCTCTAAGGTAAAGGCGCATGTCCAGAGCTACCTGATCATTGCGGCTCCTTGCGGTATGCAGTTTTCCGCCGGCAGCGCCGATCTTTTCTATCAGCCGCCTCTCTATATTCATGTGAATATCTTCGTCCGCGCGGGAAAACGCGAATACGCCGCGCTCGATCTCCCGCTGAATCGCCCTGAGTCCAGCCACGATCTTTGCGCCGTCTCTGGCAGAGATGATGCGTTGGCGCGCGAGCATCCTAGCGTGAGCGATACTGCCGGCGATATCATGGCGATAGAGCCGTCGATCGACGTCAATCGACGCGGTAAAGGCTTCAACCGAAGACTCCGTCTTTTCGGCAAAGCGGCCTCCCCAAAGCTTCTTATCCCGCCCCGCCACTAAATCTTTTCCCATTTTCGGTTCGTGATCTGGATTAAGATCACCCAGATCGCCCATCAAGAATTCGCTTCAACGTTGCTCCTCACAGCCTGCTCATCTGCTTCAGACGCCGAAGCTTTAACCTCAAAGCATTGAGTTGAATAAAACCGTCCGCATCCGCCTGGTGGTAGACTTGATCCTCCTCAAACGTGGCGATACCCGGATCGTACAAAGCGCGGGTTGATTTTCTCCCGGCGACCATGACATTCCCTTTGTAGAGTTTAAGGCGCACCCGGCCCATAACCGGTTCCTGGGCCGCATCGATCAGCTTCTGCAGCACTTCCCGTTCCGGCGAAAACCAATAACCGTAATAGATCAGCTCGGCGTACCTAGTTATCAGCGAGTCTCTAAGTCGCATCACCTCGCGATCCATGGTGATGGATTCGATCGCCCGGTGCGCCGCGTGAAGCACCGTCCCTCCCGGCGTCTCATAAACGCCGCGCGACTTCATGCCGACATAACGGTTCTCCACCAGGTCTACCCGGCCTACACCGTGCCTGGCTCCCAAATCGTTGAGCCTCGCAAGCAGATTTGCCGGCGTAAGGCGGCGGCCACTGATGGCGACCGGATCGCCGCGGGCGTAGTCGATCTCAACGTATTCTGGACGGTCAGGCGCCTTTTCCACCGGTCGGGTCCACACAAACATATCCGCCGGAGGCTCGCTCCAGGGATCTTCCAAGATTCCACCTTCGTAGCTGACGTGAAAAATGTTTCGGTCAGTGCTGTACGGCCTGGCTTTGGTCACGGGCACGGGGATACCATACCGTTTGGCATAACTCACAAGAGCCGTGCGCGAGTTCAGCTCCCAAATTCTCCAAGGCGCAATCACTTTAACATCGGGCTTCAACGCGTAATAGGTAATCTCAAACCGTACTTGATCATTGCCTTTCCCGGTAGCCCCGTGCGCCACCGCATCAGCCCTTTCCCTGATGGCCGCGTCGATCTGCCCCTTCGCAATCAGCGGCCGGGCGATAGAGGTGCCGAGCAGATAGGAGCCTTCATAGACTGCATTCGCCCGCAGCATCGGAAAAACGTAGTCTTTCACAAATTCATTCTTGACGTCGTCAATGACAACTTTGCTGGCGCCTGTTTTCAATGCTTTGCGTCTGACCTCGTTGAGATCCTCGCCCTGCCCAAGATCCGCGCAATAGGCGACAACTTCACAGCCATATCTCTCGATCAACCAGCGCAAAATGACAGACGTGTCCAGCCCGCCCGAATACGCGAGAACCACCTTCCTGATCTTCATCTCCTTCTGTTCCACCCTGTCTTCCTTCCGCCTCTCCGCTGTTTTATTGTCTTGAAGCTTTGACCGTTTTCGCTCTTGAACCTTTGCTCGCTTTGAGCAGCCATACCATCAGGGCCTTCTGCAGGTGAAGCCGGTTTTCCGCCTGATCAAAAACAATCGACTGAGGGCTCTCCAAAACCTCGGCGGTGATCTCCTCTCCCCTGTGGGCCGGCAGGCAATGCATGACCACCGCAGTTTTCCGCGCCACCGCCAGCAGTTCCTCGTTAACCTGGTAGCGTTGAAAGGCTCGGAGCCTCGTGTCCCTCTCGTTCTCCTGCCCCATGCTTGTCCATACATCGGTGTAGATCACGTCCGCATCCCGAACGGCCTCCTGAACTTCCTGAGTAACGAAGATTTCGGCGCCCCCCTTCGCCGCCTCGCGGGCGATGTCGGTTCTGGGCTCATACTGTCTGGGACATGCGATGGCAAAAGACAACGCGTACTTTTCCGCCGCTTGGATCCACGTGTGAGCCATGTTATTTCCATCGCAGATGAAAGCGATCTTGAGCCCGTCCAGGCTTTTCTTATGTTCCAGGAGCGTGTAGCAATCGGCCAGTACCTGGCAAGGGTGAAAAAGATCCGTGAGACCGTTAATGACGGGCACGCTCGCGTTTGCGGCCAATTCCTCAACCGTCGTATGAGAGAAGGTGCGAATCATGATCAGATCAACCCAGCGGCTAAGGCTTCGGCCGCAATCAGCCGACGTCTCTCTCACGCCGATTTGGATCTCTGAGGGGCCGAGAAAAACCGCATGGCCTCCAAGCTGGACCATGCCGACCTCAAACGTGACTCTCGTCCGCAGGCTTGGCTTTTCGAAAATCATCGCAAGCGTCTTTCCGGCGAGGAGCCGGTGAGAAATGCCTCGCTTCTGCTTGCGTTTAAGCGCGCGCGTGAGGGCAAAAATCTGCTCCATGTCAGCCCGGCTCAGATTCTTTAAGCTCAACAAATCTCTCTTCGTCGTCGCATTCATAAAAAGCGCTCGCATCACTGGCGCGCAAGGACTTTCTCCAGGATGGCCAGTCCATGATCCAGGTCTCGTTTTGTAAGGATCAGGGGAGGGATAATGCGCAGCACATTGTTGGCCGTGCAGTTAATCAGAAGACCCTCTTTCAGACATTCCTCGACGATCTTGCCGCAAGGCCGGTCAAGCTCGATTCCCATGATGAGGCCTTTACCCCGAACATCCCGGATTATGGAAAACCGCTCCTTGAGCAACAAGAGTTTCTCAAAAAGCAACTCGCCGATCCGGTTACAGTTCCGCATCACTCCTTTTTGGAGCAGAGTCTTGAGAACCGCAAGACCAACACTGCACGCAAGCGGATTCCCTCCGAACGTGGAGGCATGAGATCCGGGCACGAAACTGCGGGCAACTTCTTGTTTCGCAAGCATCGCGCCGAAAGGCAGTCCGCCACCCAAAGACTTAGCCAGGGTCATAACGTCGGGCGCGACCCCGTAATGCTCGTAAGCAAACAGTTTCCCCGTCCGCCCCATTCCCACCTGGACTTCATCGAAAATGAGAACAATTTTTTTTCTGTCGCATAGCTCCCTCAGTCCCGTGAGGTAGCCTTCCTTAGGGAGGATGACGCCGCCTTCCCCCTGAATCGTCTCGACGAGAATTCCAACTGTCTTCTCGCCGATGGCTCTCTCCATCGCGTAAAGATCGTTGTAAGGAACCTGGCGAAAACCCTCAGGCAAGGGATCGTAGCCGGCCCGGACTTTCTCCTGCCCTGTGGCCGTTAACGTCGCCAGGGTCCTGCCGTGGAAGGAATTATGCGTCGAAAGGATTTCGTACTTGCCTCCCAACCACTCTCCACCATAGCGCCGGGCCAGCTTGATGGCCGCTTCATTGGCTTCGGCGCCGCTGTTACAAAAAAAAACCCGGTCCGCGAAGGAGTGGCGGCAGAGCTCAGCAGCCAGTTCTGACTGCGGAGCGATGTGATAGAGGTTCGAGACATGAATGAGCTTTCGCGCCTGACGCTGGATGGCGCCCACAATGGCTGGATGATTGTGACCTAAACCGTTGACCGCGATTCCGGCCACAAAGTCCAGGTATTCCTTGCCATCCGCATCCCAAACCCGAACTCCTTTGCCACGCACTAACGCAACCGGAAAGCGCGCATAGGTTTGAGCCACGTATTTATCGGTCAGCTTGATAATGTCTCGGTTTTTCATCAACATTCGGAACCCGCCCTGATTGGCCAAGAGGACCCTGAGACAAGGCAGCGTGTGAGGAACCGGCGGCGAGCGAGGCGCTCTGGAAAGTAGGTCGCAGCGAGCCAAACGCTACGCCGCAGATGCGCCCTTTCAGCGACCGATCCTACTTTCGCACAACCTCGGTCCCCACCCCTTCCTTGGTAAATATTTCGAGGAGGACAGCATGTTTGACTCGCCCATCGATGATGTGGGTTTTGCCCACGCCTCCCTTCAGGGCCTCCATGCAGCATTCCACCTTGGGGATCATTCCTGCGGCCACAACCCCATCCTCGATCAGCCTGCGTGCCTGATTGATCTTTAGCGTTCTTAGAAGCTCGCCTTTTTTGTCCTTAACTCCCTCAACATCGGTAAGCAGGATAAGCTTTTCTGCAGCCAGGGCCTCGGCGATCTGCCCTGCGACCAGATCCGCATTGATATTGTAAGTCTCCCCTTCGACACCGACGCCAACCGGCGCGATAACGGGAATAAACTTATTCTCATCAAGCGAACTGATGACTCGCGGGTTCACCGAAATGATCTCTCCGACCATTCCGATGTCGATCATTTCGGAAGATTCTCCGTTGCTGGCGACGGTCACGCTCATTTTGCGCGCGAGAAAAAGACCGCCATCCTTCCCGCTTAGCCCGACGGCCATGCCTCCGTGCTGGTTGATGAGACTGACGATCTCCTTATTGATCTTACCGACCAAGACCATCTCGACAATGTCCATCGTTTCTGGATCGGTGACCCTCATCCCGCGGACGAACTGTGTAGGGGTGCCGACCCTCTTTAGCATCTCATCAATCTGCGGTCCCCCACCGTGAACCACCACGGGATTGATCCCTACATATTTGAGGAGCACCATGTCCTGGGCAAAGCTGGCCTTGAGCTCTTCATCCGCCATCGCGTTTCCGCCGTATTTGATGACAAAGGTTTTGCCGTAAAAACGGCGGATATAGGGAAGCGCTTCCATCAGCACTTCCGCCTTTCCGATAAAGTTCTCCATCCCCTCACCCGGCCTTACTTATAAGATATACCGCGACAGATCCTCATCCTTCAAAATTGGACTCAAGCGGTCACGCACGTATTGGGCGTCGATCGTAACGTCCTTACCCCGCATTTCCGGCGCGCTGTAAGAGACTTCATCCAGCAGCCTTTCCATGATCGTATGCAATCTTCGAGCACCGATGTTCTCGGTCTTTTCATTGACTTCGGAAGCTATTTTCGCGATCTCAACAATAGCGTCTTCGGTAAAGCTGAGTTGAACCCCCTCCGTCGCAAGGAGGGCCGTGTACTGTTTGATGAGCGCATTCTTGGGTTCTGTCAAAATCCGAACAAAGTCCTCCTTCCCTAATGAGCTGAGCTCGACACGGATCGGAAATCGGCCTTGGAACTCCGGAATCAGATCCGAAGGCTTGGCGCTATGAAACGCACCCGAAGCAATAAAAAGGATATGATCGGTCCGGACCATGCCATATTTTGTGTTTACGGTCGATCCCTCGACAATGGGGAGGAGATCTCTTTGGACTCCTCCTCGGGAGACGTCCGGCCCGTGCATCGACTCTCGTCCGGCGATCTTGTCGATCTCGTCGATAAAAACGATGCCCGACTGCTCCACTCTCCGGATAGCCTCGGAAATGACCTTCTCCATATCGATCAACTTTCCCGCCTCTTCCTGGGTGAGAATCTCCACCGCTTCGGGAATCTTGACCGTCTTTTTTTTCGTCCGTTTCGGGAGCAGATTTGAGAACATCTCCTTAATATTGAACTCCATCCCCTCCATGCCCTGAGGAGTTAAAACCTCGATCATGGGCGTCATCGACTGGGTCATCTCGATTTCCACGAATCGATCGTCGAGCTTTCCTTCCCGAAGCAGCCTTTTGAGCTTTTCTCTCGTTCCTTGAGTGCGGGAGGAGTCGGTGGAATCCGCCTCAATCCTGCCTGCCTGCGGCGACGGAAGCAGCAGATCCAATATCCTTTCTTCCGCTATTTCCCTGGCCCTGATTTCGACCTTCTGTTTTTCCTCCTCTTTCACCATGCTAACTGCCAGCTCGGCCAGATCTCGAATAATCGATTCCACATCCCGGCCTACATAACCCACCTCGGTGAACTTGGAGGCCTCGACTTTGATGAATGGCGCCTGGGCAAGCTTCGCGAGACGCCGGGAGATCTCGGTCTTTCCCACACCCGTCGGGCCTATCATAATGATGTTCTTTGGCGCAATCTCCTCCCGCAGATCCTCGGGAACCAATTGTCGGCGCCAGCGATTTCGCAGCGCAATGGCAACCGCCCGCTTGGCTTCTTTCTGCCCGACAATGTAGCGGTCCAGCTCCGACACCACTTCACGCGGGATCATGACCGGCGCCGGGACCGGAGTGTAGGATGTCCCGTGCGGCTCTTCTCTCCGAAAATCCTTCATAAAATAAACAGCCTTGCCTTCAATGTACAGAGACTGATGATGGCGCGAACAAGAACCAACCTGCCAAGCCACTGACCGCCATCAAGGCAACTCTTCAAAAGTCAATTGATCATTCGTGTACACACATATGGCCGCGGCCGTGCGCATCGATTCTTCGGCGATGGTATGAGCATCCAGCTCGGTATGCTTGATCATAACCCGTGCCGCCGCCAAAGCATAATTTCCTCCCGAGCCAATCGCAATCACACCGTCATCGGGCTCGACCACGTCCCCGCTGCCCGAGATGACGAGTGAGGCGTCCGCATCCGCAACCACCAACAAAGCGTCCAGTCTCCTCAGAACCCGATCAGTACGCCAGTCTTTGGCCAGTTCCACCGCCGCACGTTTGAGATTGCCATTAAATTGCTCGAGCTTGGCCTCAAATTTTTCGAACAACGTAAAGGCGTCGGCCGTGGCTCCGGCAAAACCAGCAATAACGCGGTCTTGATAGAGCTTGCGAACTTTACGGGCGGTGTGTTTCACGACGGTCTGCCCTAAGCTCACCTGCCCGTCGCCCGCCATCACAACTTTCCCTTTGTGGCGGATTGCCAGTATTGTCGTACCTTGAAACATGACTACACTGCCGACTCTGTTGCCCCGCCAGCCGCTGGGAAGCGGAGAGCCTTGGAACCAAAATTACGCCCGGGGATGGGCTTTGTCGTAAACAGCTGTGAGTTGATCCAGATTCACGTGGGTGTAGCGCTGAGTCGTCGAAAGGCTTGCATGCCCCAGCAACTCCTGAATAGCGCGCAAATCAGCGCCGCTGTTGAGGAGATGCGTGGCGAAAGTGTGGCGCAACCCGTGCGGTCCCAATCGAACCTGTATTCCCGAGGCCCGGAGGTGCTTTTCAAGAAGCCGGGCCACGCTTCGGGTCGTAATTCGCCCTCCCGTGGCGTTCAAGAAAACGGCATCTCCTCTCCTGCCCGTCCAGTTACTCTGCTGTTTCTGTTCTTTTTCGTACTCCTGAAGCGCCTCAAGCGCAATGTCTCCAATAGGAATAATTCTCTCTTTCGAGCCTTTCCCGAGAACTCTGATGATGCCTAATCGAAAGTCAATGTCCCTCCAATTAAGCCCCACGAGCTCGCTCACCCGCACTCCCGTCGAATAAAGAACTTCAATCATCGCGCGGTCGCGTACGGTCAAAACTCCTTTCCCCACGATCCCACCCAGCAGACGGAAAACATCATCCACTGAAAGAAAAACCGGGAGCGGCTTTTCTTGTTTAGGGCTGCCCAGAGCCGCAGTAGGATCCCGCGAGATCAACCGCTCGGCGAGCAGGTAGTTGAAAAGGCCTTTGATCGCGGCAAGCTTCCTTGCCACCGAGCTTTTCCGGCAAGTCCTGGAAAGGCTACCGAGATAAGCCCGCACGCTTTGCTGGTCGACTTTTAAGAGATCGACAGGTCTCTTTTTCTGCGAGAGTCGCCCATCGGACAAAAACTGCCGAAATTGTTTGAGATCGCTCAGATAATTCCTGAGGGTGTGAGGAGAGACGTTCCGCACGTTCCTCAGGTAAGCACCATATTGATCGATCAGGTCCTCCACTCTTCGTTTTCGCCTCTAATTTACTGTTTACCACAACATGACCGGCATTTTAAACAGTCCAGTCCAGAACAACGCCGCTTGCAGCAGGATCAAACCTTTTTGTTAGCAGAGGCAGAAAGAGATACGGCTATTCAAGAACGCCTCTCGTTGCCTTCACGCGCTTGCGGGAGAGGGAGGAGGTGAGGGTCTGATCCAGCCGCGAGGCGTTCCTGTTGAATGGAGTAGGCTACGGATTGATGATCAGCGTGAAGCCTTTTTGCGCTTTGCCGCCGAGAGAGTCTGAGACTTCAAACGTCAGGCTAAATTGTCCCGTTTCGGTGGGTACGCCGGTAATCCTTCCAGTGCTTTGGAGGCTCAATCCCGTAGGGAGATTGCCGGAAACCAGCGACCACGTATATGGAGTTTTGGCGCCGCTCACTTTGACCACGGCCCTGTAGTTCCTTCCTACGCGGCCTGGAACTAGACGCGTAGTGGTAATTCCCAGAGGTTTGTATATTGTGATCTTGAACTTTCGCGTCACACTTGAACCAAGTTGATCCGTCACTCTGAGAGTGAATGCTCTGCCTCCGGTCAATAACGGTGTCCCAACGATGGCCGCCGAGTTGAGATTGAGGCCTTGAGGGAGAGCGCCGCTAACCACTTCAAACCCATACGGAGGGAACCCGCCCTCTGGTGTAAGAATTGCGTTGTAAGCCACTCCCAGTTCTCCGTTGCGCGGCACAGAGAAATTCACACTTAAAGGCTGGGTAAATACTGCTGTGACTGTTTTGTTGCCAACCATCGTCACAACGCAGTCCGCTGTTCCACTGCATGCATCGGTCCAGCCCGAAAACAGTGAACCGCTCTTAGCAAGTGCGGTTAACGTCACGTTTGTTCCCAGAGTGTAGTTTTCTCACTACAGTCGTCTCCGCAATCAAGGCCCGGCAGGTCGCTCGTTCCATCCCCATCCACGTCGCCAACCGTGGGAAAAGTGCGCACGAGGAGTGACCCTTTTACAGTAACGGGAAAGCCATTCACCAACGTGCCGTCGTGGTGATAGGCGTAAATGTAATTGCCGTGGGCTGTTACGAGCTCCAAGTCGCCATCGCCATCGAGGTCCACGACAGCGGATGTGCTTGGTTGGTAACTCCAAAGTGGCATGTTATTGGCCGGCTGTGGCCAACCGGGAAGTTCCGAACCGTCGGGGCGGTAAACGTGGAGCCTAGAATCTGGTTCACCTGTGATGATTTCATCAAGACCATCGCCATTTAAGTCCGCTAGAGTTGGAGGTCTCACCGCGGAGTTACGTTTCGTTTGTGGCCACCCTGGGAGGGTTTTGCCTGATCCGGAGTATGCCGAAATAAACGATTCGGCGGCGCCAAAGCCAAAATAGACGCTGGCCACCTCATTTCCCGCCCATCCGGAGCTCAATTCCCCGGCCGCCGGATACCCCGCCCCGAGTATCTCATCTAGAGGCCACCTTGGCACCGGCGAGCCATCCGCCTTCCAGGCATAAAGGGGACCATTGGACAAACCGGTCACAATGGCAGACATACGTAAATCAGGCACAAAACCTGGAAAATTACACTGCGTAAAATGCCGTGCCACATGACTGACCGCGTAAGAACCGAGGCGGTTATGAGGGCTGAAGAGTCTTTGGAGTGATCTGGAGAAACCGGCAGCCTCTGACTGGAAACATTGACACGTTGCCCTTTTCGATGTCCACTCGCTTGTGATGGTGCCCACTCGCTCACGAAATCAAAGTCGGGCGCAACAACCACCACAACCGCCAAAGCCCGCTGCTTTTCCGATCGCCGCTTCATCTTCCCAGCCTCAAACACAAAGGCCGATCGGGAGAGATCCGATCGGCCTCTTACAACAGCGAATAAAGTCTTCAGGCGGGTCGACTTCTTCCCGAGGTGCGAAACCGGCCAAGACTTAACATAGCCCAATGATTATCGTCAAGAACGACTCTGACTCGTCATGCGGTTTTCGTCAGTCTTCTGCTCCTTCTTTTCCGGAAGAAAAGCTGCTACTAATTTCTTTCATGAGGTTCAGTTTCAATGCAGCATGAAGAGAGAGTCTCGTTTGTAAACAGCCGCGGGCAGACTCTGGCCGGCATCCTCCATCGCCCCGCGGCAGAGCGGGTCCCGGCTGCGGTTATTCTCTGTCACGGGATGGAATCGAACAAGGAAAGCGAAAAGGCAACGATCTTGGGCCGGAGCTTCGCGGAAAGGGGCATTCTGGCGCTGCGATTCGATTTTGCCGGCGCCGGGGAGTCGGGCGGGACTCTCGAAGACATTACCTATAGCGGCGAAGTCGCGGATCTGAGGGCCGCTTTCGATTTCATCCTCCAATATAACCCAGAAAAGATCGGCATCCTCGGATCCAGCATGGGAGGCGCCGTGGCGCTACTTTTTGCCGCTGAGAAGAGGAAGGTGGATTGTCTCGTCACTATCGCGGCCCCGGTCCACCCTGAAAAAATAACGGGAAGTCTTTTGAGCCAAGAAGAGGTCACGCGCTGGCGAGAGTCGGGGTTTATCATGTACCACGACCGGAAGATCAACAGAACTCTCCTGGACGACCTCGAGCGAATCAATGTCCCCGCGGCCGCAAGGAAGATATCGTGCCCGGTGCTGATTATTCATGGAGACGCCGATCAAACCGTGCCGATCAACGAGGCCCATGAGCTCCATTCACTACTTTCCTGTGCGAAAAAGATTCTGATTTTCAATGGAGCGGACCATCGCTTATCGGACCCTTGCCTCATGGGAAAAGCTCTCGATGCGGCTACCGATTGGATGCTCCTTCACCTTGAGGGAGACGGCCATGAAACCATTCGTGCCTAATATTGCTTCGGCATTTGTTTTCTGCGCCCTCTTTCTCGGAGCCTGTGGGAGGGATCTCAATACCGCCCGGGGAGTTGTTGAGGAATTCGTCGATCACCACTATGTGTACTTCGATCTCAGAAAAGCAAAACAATATTCCATTGGGGTGGCGTTGGAAAAGATCAACGAAGAGATCCGGTTAACAGAAGGACAGACCATTGATGCTTCAACGCGCAAGCCCAAGGTCCACTACCGCCTGGTGGAGAGAAAAGAAAGCCCTCAGCGCGCGTCGTTTCTTTACGAAGGCACGATCCAGGCGGAAGATGCCCCTGAATTCACTCGGCGTTGGCTCGTGAGCGCGCGGAAGGAAGGAAATCAGTGGCGGGTTTCAAATTTTACCGAATACGACTAAACGATAACCGCACGGTCAAGTGCTGGCGGGTTTCTCGACCACAGCCCTGAGCGTGACTTTCTGCGGCTGCGGCCGAATATTTATAGCCAGTCCAGCCGCTATCATGGCAATGCTCCCCCCGGCCAGAAATGCCACCTGGTAATCCCCAAGCCAGACCCGGATCGCGCCTGCTGTCGTGGCCATGATCGCGGCTCCGAGCTGGTGGGAAAGAAAAATCCAACCATAAACTCTGCCGACCGAATTTCTTCCGAATGTATCGGCCGTCAAGGCAACCGTCGGCGGCACCGTCGCAAACCAGTCGAGCCCATAAATAACGGCAAACAGAAATAGTCCGGAGTAGTCGGTCACGAACGGCAAGATGAACAGCGAAAGACCTCGTAAGGCATAAACCATCGCCAACCACTTTCGCGGCTGCACGCGGTCAGTCATCCATCCAGATAGGACCGTGCCGACAAAATTCAATCCGCCCATGATCCCCACGGTGGCAGCGGCTGTGACCTGCGGAATTCCGTGATCGATGGAGTGCGGAATCAAATGAGTTCCGATCAAACCATTGGCCGTTCCCCCGCAGATAAAAAAGCTTCCCGCCAAAAGCCAGAAGGTGGATGACCTGAAAACTTCGCGCAGCTTCATTGATTCCGATGAGCTCGACACGCCGCGCAACGAAGCGAGCGGCGCCGCGGAACCGGCTCCTGGATCTCCGGCGCCGTACGGTTCTAAAGCAAGATCGGCCGGTTGGTCGCGCATCAACAAAAAAATCACGGGGATAATGCAGAGGGAAAAAACAGCCAGAAGCAAAGATCCCGCGCGCCATCCTGACCAAACAATGATCGCCATAAACAATGGAAGGACGATCAACTGGCCCGTAGAGCTGGCGCTGTTGAGAATGCCCAAGGCCAGCCCGCGGCGGGCGACAAACCAGCGGTTAGCCACAGTCGCTGAAAGCACGGATCCGACTGAGCCGGCGCCTAAGCCCACGATAATTCCCCATAAAAGAAAAAACTGCCAAAATTCCCGCATGAGGGTGGTCGCGCCAACGCCGAAAGCGAGCGTAAATAGGCCCACCATCATCACCCTTCGCGGCCCGAATCGATCAAGCAGCCAGCCGCTAATCGGCGCAGCCACGCCAAAAAGAAAAAGATTGAGGCTTATCGCCGAGGCGATCGCCACACGGCTCCATCCGAACTCCGCCTCGAATGGATGAATCAGCACAGTGGGTGATGCGCGGATGCCTGCAGCCGTTAGTGTCGTCAGAAAACTTACGGACAGAATAAGCCAGGCACGGTGAAAAGGAAAAGGAAACGGGCGGCGTGATGGAACATTGACTCTGCCTTTAGCCATAGCTTCGTATAACTCTCTTCAGTCGAAATCACAACTGCTTTTGTCTCGCAAAGGCCCCTCAGAGGCACTGCACTGAAAGAATTTGACATTGGAATTTGCAATCGGGTACCTTCGTGTGACCGCTAGCGGAAGGAGAAATCATATATGAAACGAAACGTGCTCTTCTTTGGGGTTTTCGCATTTCTCTCAGGGCTCTTTGTTTCGTACGCGTGCGTCCGAGCGCAGGACCAGGGTCTGGAGATTACGGACGTCACGTACACCAGCGAAGACGGAAAGGTCACCGGTAAGATTTACCGCTTGAGAGAGATCCGACAACCGGCGCCGACAATTGTGGTTCTTCCCGGCCGAGGACGCGATTTCAAAGGAATGGAGTGGTTGCTCAAGCCTCTGGCTCAAAAGGGATATGTGGTCATGGCGATTGGCTACCGGGGAATTCCGGTAAGGTACTATCTCAAAGATGTGGAGGACGCACGGAACGGGATTACTTATCTGGAATCCCTTTCGTATGTGGATCGGTCACGGATTGGCATCTACGGCCATTCTCGGGGAGGCATGGCCGCTTTGATGTCTGCGGCATCAGGGGATAGGCGCATCAAGAGCGTCGTGTCTGCGAGCGCTCCGACGGATCACTTCAAAAGTGTGGAGGAAAGGAAAGCCTCTGCGGCCCATTATCCCGACCGCATGGGTACCCGCGGCAAACCGCCCGATGAGGACCCGGAATACTACCGTTCCATCTCCGCAATTTATCACGCTAGCAAGATGAGAGACGTTCCTATCCTTCTCGTTCATGGGGCCAGGGATTTTCTCACTCTTGTCGACCATTCTTTGAGCATGTACGGCGCTCTGAAGGTTGCGGGGAACCGGGAGGCGCGCCTCGAGGTCATCGTGGGAGCCGGTCACTTCTTCGAGCGAGGCTTCGACGGCTATGCCTTTGACGAGGTGATCAGCCTTACGTCGGGATGGTTTGACAAATACCTCAAGGGCAAAAAATAAGTTGCCCCATGCAAACCGTCTGGAGAAACATTCTGTTAGGCCTTGGGCTGTTACTGGCCGATAGCCGGGCGGCGGCAGCCCAAGAGGAGATTCCTTTTATTCCGACACCCATGGACGTGGTGGATCGGATGCTGGAGATCGCCGAAGTTAAAGTGGGCGATCTCGTCTATGATCTGGGGAGTGGAGATGGGCGCGTCATCATTCGGGCCGCAAAAAAATGTGGGGCAAGAGGCGTGGGCATCGAGGCGGATCCACAGTTGGTTGATCTTTCCCGAGCAAAAGCCGCAGAGGAAGGGGTAAGCCATCTGGTCGAATTTCGCGCCGGGGACGCTCTAAAAGTAGATGTCTCTCCGGCAACGGTCGTGACCCTGTACATGTTCCCGTGGTTCAATGAGCAAGTGCGCCCGGTCCTGCAGAAAAGTCTGAGACCGGGCGCTCGCGTGGTCTCCCACGACTTTGATATCCCGGGCTGGCCGCCCACAAAAGTGGAAAAACTGCCGGAGCCAGAAAAAAAGCCCGGCGGAGCCGTGCATTATCATGTGATTTATTTGTGGAGGATAGGGGAAAAAAATGGATTACGTTAAACCCTTGTTGATTTCGTTTGTTGGTGTTGAGGACGCAAATCAATCGACTTGGTGAGCTTCCAGGAACATTGCTCTTCCAAAAGCTGTAAAGAACTGCTGGTATGGTTCAGGGTCGAGCACCGGTGTGACGTTATATCGCGCATTGGCTCGAACCAGGAGCTGTGTCGTTCCCCTGGGGCGCACCGTTACGGTCATTCGTAGCTGATAGTAATTTAGCTTTGTCCCACTGATCGAACCGATATTATGATCAGCATTGTCGATGACAAAGCCTAAATCCTGCAACGTAGCAATGATTGTTCTTAGCGTTTTCTCACGATCCGTTGTATCAAAAGCACGCGTTTGAATACTTCTAATCTTGACTTGGCTCTCGTCGGAGTCCAAAAGGTCTTTAGCCGTATATTGACAGGCAGAAAAGACGGCAGCGAGAATTATGCATAAACAGAATTTTCGGAATTTCATTTTTGCTTAGAACTCCTGCGCTTCTAGAAAAACGGCCTTCGAAAGCTTTTCAAAAAAGGCTTGATATACTTCTGTTTCTTTTATCAGTTCCGATATTGTGACCTGATTTGAAGTATTCCATACGACCCGCTGGAATGTCACGCGCAGAATTGTATATCCACCCTCCTCACCGCCTAGCCTCGTCACCAAAGAGGCTCTTACAAGCTGCTCTTTATTTACAGGTCTCCAAAAGGGCGCCCCAACTACGGCAGTGCCAGCGAGCAACAAAACAGAGGCAGCTATCTCACCGGCGTGATAGGCGGATTGTTTCTTAGAAGCGACAAGCAACCCCAGCTTGGATTCACTGTTGTCCACGGCGAACCCCAGGTCCTGAAGAACAGCCGCCCCTGACGAAAGAAGAGAGCCTTCGTCCTTAGTCTCAAAGCGCCTCGTTTGTAACCGGCGCAGTTCTAGGCTCTCCTCCGATAGTTCCAGTGCTTCCCGTGGAATCTGTTGTGCGCATCCAGAAATAATGACGACGCAGAACAGGAAGACATAACGTCGTTTACACAGACCAGCCATGGTCACCTCTCCTCCGCTCGCACCGACCGATCTTTAAAATTTAGAAGCGTGATAAGCGAAGTCGCGAATTTTCATCTGTTCGTCAAATTTTATTATCACAGTTAAGGTCCGCTGGCTGGTAGACATTGCACCCGATGCCTGGCCGTAATAAGGCCCGAGACCACCACCTACAATCCCAGACCCAACGCGGGCTCCTCCCAGTATGAGCGTCGATAGGCCTCCTTCACTAGTCGAATACGCCCGCTCAGTCGCGATCTTGTCATATACCCACACCTCACGTCTCTTCTCGTCCGTTGTAACGATATTCGGTGAACCTAAGACTGACGCTACATCTGAGGCGGGCATTCCCACTTGAATTTTCCGTTGAACCGTCCCAACCGTTAGCCGCTCAGAGCTATCGTCTTGAACTGCGGCACGGTGCTCTGCGGCTGTCATGCAACCACTGAAAACAAAGCCGACACATGCAACCAACAGTGGGATTGCTTTTTTCATTTGAAGCCCCTCCTCTCAACTGATCACCAAATCGAGGAAACAGAGTGCGTAAGCCGAGACAATCTTATGAAAAATGCAATTCCGCTGTCAATTAATTTTGACCCAAATCTCGCAAAATTGTTCCGGTTTTGTGATTGGAGTCACACTTTCAGTTATCTTCAAACGACAATGACGCAAAGGGAACGTGATTTTACCGGTTTTCCTTATAGCTACAACACCTACAAAACCGAGTCGCAGCGCAAATGGCTGCACTTGGACCAGCCTGCCAGCTCAACCAAGGCGGACTTAGGATATGACCGGGAAACCTCGTATACGGCCGTACCAAGCAGTTGCTCGCTTATTAGTGATCGTTATTTGGAAAACAGGAAGAGGTCAGGAAGCCGAGAATTCGAGCACCGGATCGGTGTGTGTCGTCCTCTAAACGTTAAGTACAGTGCTCGGTCGTCAATGCCTCTTTTAGCGTAAACGCCCCAGCATACAGCGCTCGCCCCACAATCACTCCCTCCACGCCATCCTTCTCGAGTTGTTTAACGGCGCGGATATCCTCCAGCCTGGCCACGCCTCCGGACGCGATGACCGGGATATTCACGGCTCGGGCGACTCGTGCTGTGGCTTCGATGTTCACCCCATGACTCGTTCCGTCACGACTGATATCCGTGTAGATGGTTCGCGACGCTCCGTCTTCTTCGCACCGTTTCGCCAGCTCGACGGCATCCATGGAGGTGGTCTCCTTCCACCCTTTCACGGCCGCCTTGCCGTTGCGAGCATCGATGCCAACGACGATCTTGTCCGGAAACATCTTGCAGAGCTCGCGCAGTAATTCGCGATTCTCCCAGGCCGCCGTCCCTATCACAACGCGCTCGACTCCCAACGCGATTGCCGAACCGACCTCCGCGACCGAACGGAGTCCGCCGCCCAGTTCCACAGGCACGCTGAAATTCTTGCAGATCTCCGCCACCTCCCGCGTGTGCACAGGACGGCCCGCAACAGCCCCGTTCAGGTCCACGATGTGAAGAATCGCAGCACCCTGCTGAACCCAATGCCTTGCCGCCTCCACAGGATTTTCGAAGTAAACGGTCTCCTTGTCCATCTCGCCCTGGTAGAGACGTACGCATCTGCCGTCTTTGATATCGATGGCGGGAATGATCAGCACGGAATCACCTCAATACAAGCAAACAAATTCAGATCTCTGCGAGAGAAAAACAGCGAACCTTGTTGTAAAATTGGCTCAAACCGAAGCGCGGCTTCGTGTCCTTTTCTAACTTTCCCTCCCTCGACGGGAGAGTATGAGGTGAGGGTGCCTCATTGTATCACCCCTCATCCTAACCTTCTCCCGCAAGGGGAGAAGGAAAGCTTGCTGCAAGAGATTTGCAAAATCGATTTTGCATTTTTCACTGTGCAATTTGCACTCTAGTGTCGTTGGACGAAGCGAGCAAAGTTTTGCAGGATCCGAAGTCCGACTTTTTGACTTTTCTCCGGGTGAAACTGCGAGGCAAAAAGGTGGTCTGTGGCAATACTGGAGACGAAAGGCGCTCCGTAATTCGTCGTCGTGGCTATAATCGCCGTGTCTTCCGGCACAACGTAATAGGAGTGGACGAAGTATACGTACTCTCCATCCGAAATGCCTTCGAGAAAAGGCGACTCGCTCTGTTTTTGGATATTATTCCAGCCCATATGGGGTACTTTGAGACCATTCTCGGGCCTGAAACCGACGACTCGACCGGGAAAGAGATTCAAACCCTTTTGCGGGCCGAATTCCTCGCTTTCGCTAAACAGCAGCTGAAAACCAAGACAGATCCCCAGGAAGGGTTTTTTTTGCCGCACGATCTCCTGTATCGGCTCGACCAGCCCGAAGCGTCGCAGATTTTCCATGCAGGCGCTAAACGCGCCCACGCCGGGGAGCACCACGCCTCGAGCTGAAAGAATGGCGTCGATATCCCGCGTCACATCCGCCCGGCAACCCACATGCTCCAGCGCCTTTTGCACGCTCCGGAGATTTCCCATGCCATAGTCAATAATGACAACCTGACTCATGACTGTAGTGACATTTATGAATTTACGATACCCCTCACCCTGGCCCTCTCCCGCAAGGGGAGAGGGATACTGAGGAATCTCCTTCCTTGACAGAAGGGATTAAGCAAGGGCGAATATTTTATTCGCTATCCGCCATTTGCCATTCGCCACTTGCGCTACAAGCTCCCCTTGGTCGACGGCACTCCTTGAACACGCGGATCGATTCGCGTGGCTCCTTCCATCGCGCGCGCCAGAGCTTTGAAACACGCCTCGATGATGTGGTGCGGGTTTTCTCCGCGCACGACGTCCACATGGAGATTCATGCCGACCTGGTTGGCGAGGGCCTGGAAAAACTCGTGGGGAAGATCGGTATCGAAATCGCCGACGCGTCCGGGACGAATTCTGACGTTGTAGGAGAGATACGGCCGGCCGCTTAGATCAACGACGACTTGAGCGAGCGTCTCATCGAGAGGCACACTCGCCGCTCCAAAGCGGCGAATACCCTTTTTATCTCCCAGGGCGTCTTTAAAACTCTGGCCTAACACCAGACCAACATCTTCCACCGTATGATGATAGTCCACGTCGATGTCGCCCTTGGCCGTGAGCTTGAGATCGAACAACCCATGACGCGTGAAGATTTCCAGCATGTGGTTGAAAAAAGGAATTCCGGTCTGGATCTCAGCATTGCCTTTTCCATCGATATCCAATTCCGCAGAAATCTCGGTCTCTTTCGTTCTTCTCTCAACCCTGGCTGTCCTCGCCACGAATGCCTCCTTCAGGCGCCTCACAATAATGGCTACGTCGCCGTTCTGGCTCCATCTCCACGCTCACGCCAGTCGCACCTCCACCGCGCGAGCATGATCATCCAAGCCTTCCAGTCGCGCCAGATGCATAATGTCCGCGCCGAGGGAACGTAGCGACTTTCTACCCGCCTGAATAACGCTGGTCCGCTTAAGAAAATCGTAAGTCCCGAGGGGCGAAAAAAACCGCGCGCTCCCTCCGGTGGGGAGAACGTGATTCGGCCCCGCCAGATAATCTCCCAGAGGAGGAGTCGTGTAAGGGCCGAGAAAAATGGCGCCCGCATTGCGAATCAGACGAGCCCATTTTTTCGGCTGTTCTACCATAAGCTCCACATGCTCAGGAGCTATGGTATTGGCTACATCTATCCCTTCGTTCAGTCCGCGGGTTACGATAATCGCCCCATATCGTTCCAGGGCTTTGACCGTAATGGCTTGACGTCTGGTTGCCTTAAGTTGCCTTTCCAGCGCGCTCCTGATCCGCCGCGCCATGTCGATGGAAGTCGTCACACAAAGCGCAGACGCCAGCTCATCGTGCTCGGCCTGGGAAAGCATATCGGCAGCCACAAAAGACGGATTAGCCGTCCGATCGGCTAAGATCAGAATCTCACTCGGGCCGGCGATCGAATCAATATCGACTTCGCCGAAGACGAGACGCTTGGCCGTAGCCACATAGATATTTCCCGGCCCCGCGACTTTGTCGACCCGAGGAACCGTTGCCGTACCATAAGCCAGGGCTGCAATCGCCTGAGCGCCGCCTATCCGAAAAATTCTATCCACCCCGGCAATCCGGGCCGCTGCCAGAATAATCGCGCTGTTATGAGTAATCGGGGACGCCATGATGATCTCTCTGACCCCCGCCACCTTCGCCGGGATCACGTTCATCAGAACCGTGGAGGGATAAGAGGCTTTTCCTCCCGGAACGTAGACTCCCACGCGTTCCAAAGGAGTAATCTGTTGCCCAAGAAAGAGGCCAAGCGAATCGCGATATCCCCAGCTTTTTTCCAACTGCCTGCGGTGAAAGGCGGCGATCCGCCTGGCGGCATGGCGCAGGACCTGAAGATCTTTCCTGGAAACACTTTCGATTGCCTGATCGATTTCCCGTGATTTGATTTCGATGTCGTTTCTCGATAAGCGAATATGGTCAAAAACACGGGCATAGTGGACCAGGGCCCGGTCGCCCCGTTTTTTCACTGCGCCGGCGATCTCCGCCACCGCCTTTTCAACATTTGATTCTCCGCTCTTTCTCCTTTGAACGATTCTTTCAAGCGCGCGCCCAAACTCGGGATCCCGAGTATTAACAAGCGTAATCTTCATGCCTGGTTTCCGCCGGCTGCCGGCTCATAACAAAGATGGTTTTGTCCGGGTTCGCTGAACATTCGTTATGGTTCAAGCCTTGACTCTCTTTATATCTGCCCCTACCTTCGAGAGCTTTTTTTCGATATGCTCATAGCCTCGATCCAGGTGGTAAACCCTGGAAATTTCCGTTTCGCTCCTGGCGAGGAGACCGGCAAGCACCAGCGACACGCTGGCGCGCAGGTCGGTGGCCATGACCGGAGCGCCGGAAAGATTCTCAACGCCTCGAACAATAGCACGGTTACCCTCCAGGCGAATATCGGCTCCCATCCGGTTCAATTCCAGGGCATGCATAAAACGATTTTCAAATATTGTCTCCGTGATCACGCTTACGCCGCCGGCCACTGACATCAACACCATCATCTGCGCCTGCAAATCCGTTGGAAACCCCGGATAAGGCAGAGTGGTAATATCGACACTTCCCGCCCTGTCATTTCCTTTGACTCTAATGCCGCCCTCCCGAACCGAAAGCTCTGCACCCGCTTCCCTAAGCTTGAAGAGAAAAGCATCCAGATGGTCGGCGCGCGCGCCTTGCACGAAGACGTCCCCGCCGGTCAAAGCCGCCGCAACCATGAACGTCCCGGCCTCGATTCGATCCGGAATCACATCATGCTTTGCTCCGTGGAGTCGATCCACCCCATCGATTGTGACGATATCCGCTCCGCAGCCGTTAATCTTCGCACCCATTTTGATCAACGCGGCTCCAAGGTCCTCGATCTCCGGCTCTTTGGCCGCATTCTCGATTATCGTCTTTCCCTCAGCCAACGTCGCCGCCATCATCAAGTTCTCTGTTGCGCCGACTGAAGGCAAATCGAGATAAATCCTCGCGCCTTTCAGCTTCTTCGCGCTGGCCTCGACGTATCCGTGAACCCGCTCGATTTTCGCTCCCATCTGCGCCAGCCCCTTGAGATGCAGATTGACGGGTCGAGCGCCGATCGCGCACCCCCCGGGCGTCGACACGCGAGCCTCACCGAAGCGCGCGAGCAGCGGACCTAAGACAAGAAACGAAGCGCGCATCGTCTTGACCAGATCATAAACCGCCCTCAAATTTGTAATCGTTTCAGCCTGCAGCAGCAGGTCCATCCCGCCGGCGGCGGATTGCACCTTCTCAACACGAACGCCCAAACCGGCGAGGAGCTTCAAGGTGGTGTGGATATCCATCAGGTCAGGAACATGGTGATACTCGCATATGTCGGAAGTGAGAAGGGAAGAGATCAAGATCGGAAGCGCGGCATTCTTTGAGCCGCTGACCACGACCTCGCCTTCCAGCCTGTGGCCGCCGCGAACGAGAATCTTGTCCACCTCAATTTCCCTTCAGTGATTCAACCGGGATAAGACGCGCCGCGCGGTAACCGCCCGGTCTCTTCCGGAAAGGTCCTGATGCAGGGACATTCTTTGATAGCAATCCCTACTCTCAAAGAGCTTTGAGATCGGCTGCGGCATGTCCGCTCCAATCTCAAGCCCGATAAACCCCCCGCCCCCGAGGTAAATAGGCGCCTCCTGGATGATCCGCCGATAGAGATCCAATCCGTCCACTCCGCCATCGAGCGCAATCCGCGGCTCCCAATCTCGTGCTTCCGGGGGCAGATCTTCTATTTCACCGCGCCGGACGTATGGCGGATTCGACACGACCATATCAAAAAAGCTCGAGCGATTTTTCACCGGGTCGAACAGATCTCCCTGCAGAAAATGGATCTTATCCTCGACTCCATTATGCTGAGCGTTAGCCCGCGCCACTCCCAGGGCTTCCGGCGAAAGATCCGTGGCCCACACCTCAGAATGGCCGATCTCTTTGGCCAGGCTCACGGCAATGACACCGCTGCCGGTTCCGAGGTCAATAATCTTGATGGAGTCCTTTTTACTCAGTTGTTGCGCCATCTGGATCGCCAGTTCCACCAGCAGTTCAGTCTCAGGCCGCGGCACCAGCACATTGTGACTGACAATAAAATTCAGTGACCAGAACTCCCGGCGCCCTACGATATAAGCGAGAGGCTCCCTGCGCGCGCGTCGCGCGAGCGCCTCTTCATAGAGTTCGCCAGTTTTGCCTCCGAGAGGACTTTCATAGTTGAGATAAAGTCGTTCCCTGCCTCCACCCAAACACCATCCAAGCAGCACTTCTGCATCCAGCCTGGCGGTCTCCACGCCCGCTCGATTGAGAAAGGCGGCGCCATTCAGCAAGGCCTGCCGGAGCGGGACAAATTGTGCTTGCGACTCTCCCTCTGGCTGAAATCCTCTGCTTCTCATGACCTTTGCCACCAGAACGTGACTGCGAATAAATCTTTCGAATCGCCGGAGGGCGTCGTCAAAACGGTCGACCACCTCGTTTCAGGAAATTACCCGGCCGCTTGAAAAGCCTCCGCCTGATAGTGCGCGACCAGGGCGTCCACCAATTCGTCCAACTCTCCCTCCATCACCCGATCGAGCTTATACAGTGTGAAATTAATCCTATGGTCCGTAACCCGCCCTTGGGGAAAGTTGTAGGTTCGTATTCGTTCGCTCCGGTCGCCGGTTCCGACCATCAATTTACGAGTAGCGGCGATTTCCGAAAGTTGTTGTGCCTGTTTCTTTTCAAGGAGCCGGGCGCGCAAGATTTTCAAACCCTTGGCTCTATTCTTGTGCTGGGATTTCTCATCCTGACACGAGACTACCAAGCCTGTGGGAATGTGCGTTATCCGCACGGCCGAGTCCGTTGTATTGACGCTTTGGCCTCCGGGTCCTGACGAACGAAAAACATCGACCCTGAGGTCCTTGGGATCAAGCTCGACCTCAACGTCATCCGCCTCAGCCAGAATCGCCACAGTGACTGCGGAAGTGTGAATCCGCCCCGAAGCCTCGGTCGTGGGGACCCGCTGAACTCTATGGACTCCGCCCTCAAACTTGAGCCGGCTGTAAGCTCCCTTACCTTCAATAAGGGCGATGATCTCCTTAAACCCACCCAGGCCTGTCGGATTAGAGCTCATGATCTCCACCCTCCAGCCCCGCGACTCAGCATAGCGGCTGTACATGCGGAACAGCGAACCCGCAAAAAGCGCCGCCTCTTCCCCACCGGTCCCCGCCCGGATTTCCAAGAGAACGTTCCTGGTGTCATTGGGATCCTTCGGGAGAATCAGAATCCTCAGGTAGGCCTCGATATCCTCCTTCTTCTGCCGGAGAAGCGCCAGTTCCTCCTTCGCCAGTTCCCTGATTTCATCGTCCTTCTCGTTGAGGAGCTCGCGATTGTTCTGGATCTCCTCCTCCAGTTTCCTCCACGCACGAAAACTGGAGACAAGCTGCTCCAGCTCGGCTCTTTCTTTCGCGACCTTTGAATAGTCTTTCTGCCGGTTCAGGAGCTCCGGGTCGGAGAGTTGCCTTTCCAATTCTTCATATCGCCGCTCGACTTCAACCAGTTTATCCAACATAGATCATACTCGACTGCTTTGTTGAAAACATCTTCTCAGACGATCAAAACCTCGGGGAGATGCCGTCTCTTGCGTCCCTGGGCGCAACGCCCAGGGACCCGCCTCGCCTGAAATAAATCCGGCCAGGAAGGCTGTCAAAAATCGCTCGCCGGAGACGCCTGGAGTGCTTGAGATTGGCCTTAACTCGTGCTCGGAGCTCGAAAAGAAAGTGTAAAAGCAGCCGAACCCTTCCCGTGCTTTGAATAACAAAGGGGCAAAGAATGCGCCTGCCCCTTTGCCCCTTCTCTTAGGTCCAGCCCGCTAATGAATCCAATTGAGCTTCGAATCCTCGGGCGGGTCACTCCTTGATCCCATATTTTCGCCTGAATTTCTCCACACGGCCGGCGGCGTCGACCAGCTTCTGCTTGCCTGTAAAGAAGGGATGGCATTGGGAACAGATGTCCACATGAATGCTCGTTACGGTAGAGCGGGTCTCTACAACGTTGCCACAAGCACATGTTATGGTCGCCGTCTTATACTCTGGATGGATGCCTTGTTTCATAACAACCTCGCTAAAATACTTATGATTTTATAGCATGAACCGGCTTACCCTTCAATCAACTCTGCGGAAAAACCGGTTCACCCTTTGATTGGGCTCAGGCCTGACCGACAGATAGTAGATAATCTCAACCTTTTGTGTCTTGTGCCGAGCCTTCCGGAACGCTCGGACAGAATTGCCCGAGCATGAAAAAGACTTGGATCGGATCCAAAATCAGTCCCGGATCACGCGCCCATAAACGTCACGAGAGCTTTGTAATGGCAAGTCGGCTCCCCGTCATTAATTGTTCAAGAGCTCCTTGATCGAAGGGTCGAGCCGGTCCGTCGAGGCGAGATTTACAAAAAGTCGCATAAGCCTTTTGATCTCGTTCGTCAAGGCCGGAATCGGCCAGTCCTTCTCCGGAACCTTATCCGCAATCCGGTCCGTTGTCAGGTGAACAACTTCCTTATGGGAGCGTTCTCTCGCCTTTTTGAGCAGCCGAGAGATCGGGGGCCGCCTCTGATACCACACGACAGGATCACGAAAGAAGTTCGCCCCTATGACGTCTTTGGTTTCGACTTGCTCCGAATAGAGAAAAGCAATCAGATTTCGCAGGTGGATCACGAATGACTCGATCATGGCATTCGCTTTAACTCTTTCTTCTTCGTTAACAGGGTCAGGTGTCTCCACAAGATACTTGCCCAATCGAAGAAACATCCACAGCTCATACCGCAGATGATCGTGCGAGTAGCTCAAAAGCTCGGGCTCAGATAGAGACGCTGATTCCATGAGCGTGGTCAAATTACGCTAGCCCTCGTTTAAAAGAGCACAGCCACGAACTCCCTACGAGTTGCTTTTATCGTTCACTTTGGCTTCTCAGGAGAACTGGTTTTTTTTAGCTGCTCTCTCAGCGCCGCCGCCAGGTCACGAAAGTGATTTCGCTCCATCCAATAGATCGCCTCCAGCACCTCTTCCCGAATTTTGTTCGCTCCATCCGGAACGTATCTCGCCTCTTCAAGCTGCTGCAAACGGGCGTCGAAAAGAATCCTGGCATCGCTTTCCGTAGGCATCTGATATGAGGAAACCCGGTCTGCCTCACTGCAATGATGACGCAGGAGTGAGAACTCGGAAAACCGGCTGAGATTTTCCAGCTCGTATGAAAAATTGGCGCACTGGCGCCAGCGCTGCTGGGAAGCCGCTTGCAGCGCCGCGATCCACAATTCGGAAAAAGGCCTTCCGTCCTCGCATCTAATCTTTCTCTCCACTTCCGTTCCACTCCTGAGGAGAGTCAACGTTAGCTGCTCGTTGGGCCGATGTTTGGCAATGAGAGGAAGGTGTTTCTGCCATTCTTCGCCTGCATCTCCATTTAAGCGGATGAGACGATCGCCACGCCTGAGACCGGATTTGGAAGCGTCGGATTCCGTACGCACAATGTAGTTATCAGGCCAAAATGAGACGCCGATCCTGCAATATCCGCCTTTCCTATCCAACAATCGAATTTTTTCCCAGTGGCTCTGCACGTACTTTTGCGCCTGGTTGAAAGAGGCTTGCTCGCGCACCAGGTCTTCCACAAAGATCGCAATGGACCCACATCCCAGAATTACGGAGATAAAAGAAAAAAGAACAAGAAACAACCGAAGCGGCATTCGAAAAAACGTCCTCACCAGAGCCAACTATCTCGGAGCCACTTCAGCTCAAGACAAAACCTATTCTCGTGCTGACCACTTGCCCCTTCGACGCTCCCGGCAGCTGAAAAAATGGTACTCGTGCTTCGAGGACCTCAGCACGAACAGAGAATCTCCAACGATTTCAACAGCTCCTTCACTCGCCTGAAGCTCTCGACGGGGTAAACGGAGGTTCTCCGGCAGCCTGCCAGAGCCGAAAATCATCAGATTGCCTTTGGCGCCGCTCACCATTATTTTCACCCAAACCTCCCACCTGTCAACCGTTTTCTACAAGGGAAAGGTTGATTTAACAAGCGCCACGAAAGGCTGGGAGGACCGGGAATCCAGCTAAAAAACCGGTGGGTGATTTTTTAGCTGGCGCTAGGACCGCTCGACGCGGAGGCCATCTCTGCGGCCGAAGCCTTGCCCATCACCAAGATTTCAGGCAGACGAAAATTTTTTCCGAGGGGATCTGGCGCTCCGGCAACCGTCTACGCGGGATTATTTACGGAGGGAGGAGACACTGTAGCGGCACAGGGTGAGGTGCGCGGCTGGTATAGGCGCCGCGCCTTACCGGACCGGCGGCATGGAGTTCGCCAACGTCACAACGACAATTCCCGGAGCGAGAAGGGTGAGCGCTTGCCGGGGGAATTCACCGCTCATCGGTGTCATCCCGTTACTTTTTATAGAGACTGTCGATAAAACCGTTTTGATCCAGTTCTTTCAGCAGAGTGATATTGATGAATTCTTCAGGCTTCATTCCCTTGGCCTTGGGATTTTTCTTTGCCACGTCCTCAATCTGGAATTCTATTCCCTTAAGCGTGGGGTACGGCTTTTTCTCGGTAAGCTTCTTGTAAGCTGCGTAGGTCTCGGCCAGGATTTCCGGATCATTGATCTTTAGCCGTTTTGCGAGTATTTCTTTGGTCCTTTTCTCATCCGTCATCCACAAATGGATCCCCGCCAGGAACCCCCTGACAAATTTCCGCGCGGTTTCCGGTCTCTCTTTGAGAAAGCGCTCGGTCGTTGCAACAGTCTCGTGTTGGTACGGGAGTCCCAAATCCGCCATGTCCGCCAGAATATTATAGCCCAGCTTTCGCGCCGTTATGTCGAAGGGTGGTGAAATGACCGTCGCATGAACGCTGCCGCCTGTTAGCCCCGCAAAACGGGTCGTCTGGTCGCCCAATTGAACAATCGTCACGTCCTTATTGGGCGCCAGTCCGTTCTTTTCGAGCGCATATCTCATGGCCAGATCGGAAGTTGTACCGAATCTGCTGATCGCGGCGCTTTTCCCCTTGAGCTGCTCAAACTTGGTCACATTCTTCGACGTCACGATGCTGTAAGGTAGCGTGTTCATGTAGCCCAAAATAATGGCCATGTCGGATCCGCCCACGCGGGCATTGACAACCTCAGGCCCGGCGGTCACGGCGATTTTCACGCTGCCGGCGACAGTTGCTTGAATGAGCTGGCTTCCTCCTTGAAAAAAAACCAGGTCTACATCGAGCCCGTATTTCTCATAAAGACCGCTGTCTTTCGGAATAAATGCATGCGCGAGGGGCCCGCTCAATCCGGCCACTCCAACGATGATTTTTTCGGGTTTATCCTGGGACCGAGCGAAACCGGCAAATCCGAGAACTAAGATAACTGAGAGAGATGCTGCGAGCGAATGTCTGATGTTCATTGTGATTTCGTGCTCTCTGGCAGATGGGCTGGATAGAGTGTCCGGACTGACAATTTCGCTAAACTTTCTTAAAACCGGCAAAAGACTATCCGATGATCAGCCGGCATGTCAAACGCGCTTGATCGACTTAGAGCCCGTAGTATAGAATCCCTGTGCGTTTTATTCTGGCTCCTAACGGGAAGGAGGGCATAGATGGCCCCAAGAAACCTCGTGCTTAAGTTTGTTTTGTGCATGATTCTTTTACTCCCCATTCAACCTGCTCTGGGCCAGGGGCAAGAATCGTTCTTCGAGGGAAAAACCATTCGCATCATTGTCGGGGCTGCGCCGGGCGGCGGTTTTGATACCTATGCCCGTTTGATCTCTCGTCGCATGGGAAAGCATATTCCCGGCAACCCAACCATCATCGTCGATAATATGCCCGGGGCTGGAATGATGATAGCAGCCAACCACCTGTACAAGGTGACAAAACCAGACGGCCTGACGATCGGGCATTTCACCGGCAGCCAAACCATCAACCAACTGGTAGGGCAACCGGGCACCGAATTCGATATGCGGAAATTTGAGTACCTGGGGGCGCCGATCGCAGACCATTTCTCGTGCGCGTTCACGCGCGCGAGCGGCGTTACGAGCGCCGATCGATGGTTAGCGTCGAAGAAACCGGTCAAGATGGGCGGCATCGGTCCCGGGAATCTCACCGACAACACGATCAGGACTTTAAGGTGGGCCACTCGATTTCCCATCCAGCTTGTGTCTGGATACAAAGGAACAGCGCCCATCCGGCTGGCGATGGAGGCTGGAGAACTGGATGGCTCTTGCTGGGGTTGGGACTCCATCAAGGCGACCTGGACGAAAGCGCTCGAATCGGGCGAGGGGATCGTGGTCATTCAGGCCGCTGCGAAGCGTCACGCCGACCTTCCCAAGGTCCCGCTCGCGATCGACTTTGGCAAGGACGAAGAGGGACGCCAGTTGATTGACGCTGTGATTCACGGGGGAAATATCGTGGAGCGCAGCTACCTCCTGCCCCCGGCGACCCCAAAGGACCGGGTAGAGATACTCCGGCGGGCCTTTGCAAGAACGATGGAAGATCCGGAGTTCGTCGCCGACACGAACAAGGCAAAATTGGGACTTGGCCCAATTTCCGGAGAAGAGTTGGAACGGCGCATTAACGGTTTTTTTAAACTGCCCCAAAAGCTCCGGGCCAGACTCAAGGAGATTCTTTTTGGTTAATTTGGACTTGTTCGTCGCAGAGAACGGTCGCAACTGCCTCTCCAAGACTTTTGCATTCTCCCGAAGCACCTCGCGAGCTTGGTCGACGGGCCTCGGCGCGCAAGCCTTCGGGCCACGGCCGACCTGCCTGTGCGCCCGCCTGCCAGGGCGCGGGCAGGTGTCCGCACGCAGACAGGTGGGTAGCACCCATGAGTCGAATCGGGCTCATAGGACGTCCGCCCCACTCCCTTAGGCCGAGGTGAAAGCCGCTGCCCGGTCGGATAGCGCCGCATCCGATTACCCTTTTGGCGGCGCCGCCGCAAAAAATGTGAAAAAGGTGCTTGCTTGAGACATCGAATTGGAATACGATTCGCGTTATCTGAGAGCGGCAGACCTACTCAACGATCGGCGAAAACCAACGGCTCGACCGGCAATGGTCATACTTCAAGAACGGTGTCTCCGGTAAGCTCGGCGTCTTGGGACTTCTCATGAGTAATCCAATCATGGAGTCCGTATCCAAACACAAGGGATCGCCACGCCTGTTTCAAGCGATTGGGGAACCGGTCGTAAAGATTTGGACCCGAGTAGCTAATCTATCTATTCTTCTTGAAAACTTGGGGGTATTCGGCTTGGCCGTGAGCGGTGTGATTTGGGTCAGTGTCGTAAGTTTTGGTCCCTACTTCAAAGCAAACGAGAGCAATATGGTAAAGTTGGAAAACGGGATCAAAGCCGTAACGCTCGCTAGCTCGATTTTGTTTGCAGGAGCCGATGTCCGCGTCGAGCCACGTTTCGGGAACAGCCTTCGCTTGTACGTTCCCAGGAAATATCTGGAAGATACGCGATCCTCTGACCGAAAACGCGTGACCAAAAAAATCGCCAAAGCCTGGTGTACCAACGTTGAGAAGACATTCTTGCCGAGATTGTTTATCTACGATGCGGGAGATGGAGATTGGCTGGCCGGCTACAGCTGCATTCGTCTTATTCCTAGAACAATCATGTCGCGGTAAAAACCGCAGAAATCGGATCAGACCTTCCCGGTTATGTCCGGTTTATGATTTGAGCCGAGCAGGATTGAACCGCCTGCCTCTTTCTGGCACCGAATAGCTTATGTGGCCGATCCCACCTTCGGCCGCCATTTGTCAAATCGTTTCTCTAGCCTTGTCAGCAACTCCATTGAGATCATACCGCTTAGAGCGAAAATGAGAACACCCACAAACACCTTATCCGTCTGGAAAGTCGCGCCGGCAACCGTAATCATAAAGCCAATTCCAGCAGTTGCGGCGTAAAGCTCGCCCACCATAACACCGACGATAGCCCTCCCAACTCCCAGTCTCAAACCGGTCAGAATAAAGGGAATAGTAGACGGAACAACCACGGTCTTAAAGGTGACCCATTCTGAAGCGCCGAAGCTCCTCGCCGCATTAAGGAGATTGTGAGGAGTAGTTTTTACCCCGTCACGGGTGTTGATCAATATAGGAAACACTGCTCCCAGAAAAATGATGCCGACCTTGGAGAGGATGCCAATTCCCAGCCAGATAATAACCAGGGGGAGAAGGGCCACGCGCGGGGTAGCGTTCATCGCATTGATAAAAGGATCAAAGATAGCACTCATCTTTTTGTACCACCCTGTCATGATGCCAAAAGGGACCGCAACAGCGACGGCGATCAAATACCCCCCGGCAAATTCGATGGCGCTGACTCGAAGATCGTTCCAAATCTCACCCGAGCCGAAGAGCTGGACGGCGGCTTTCCAGATAAGCGACGGCGCGCTCATGAACATTGGGTTGATTTGCAGGAACGGAATAGGATTGTAAACACTGAGCGCCCCTCCCATGAACTCCCACAGCAGGAGGAAGATTATTACCGCCGATGTTCCCAGAATTTTCTTTTCTTGCAGGAGATAGAATTTATAGAGGTTGGAAGCCTCCGCGACTCTCACGTCCAATAGGATTTCCGACTGTCCCGCTATCTGCTCTTGTTCTGCCATGGATTTAATCCTCCGTTTCTGCCAGATACGGATCGCCGCTACAACTTTTCTACGAAACCGGTTTCTTCAAGTTTCATTCCCTGCCGGAACCGGGAAATCGCGTCCCTATCTCCTGAAATCAGGATGTTAAGGACCCGCACTAATTCCGGGCCTACGGATCGGAGCTCGGTCATGTGGTGCAGAGAAAGCTCCTGAAGCAGCTCCTGCGCGGTCGGCGCAATCTGAACCAGCACTTGCCGGCGATCGGCCTCATCCCGGTAACGGCGCACGAATCCACGCTGCTCTAACCTATCCACCAGCTCGACCGCGCTGTGATGTTCAATCTGGAGCCGCTCCGCCAGCACTCGAATGGTGGGTTTTTTTCCCTGCGGTAGAGCCCTGAGCGCGAGCAAAAGTTGGTGTTGCTGCGGCTCGAGCCCAGCCGCCCGGGCCGCCTGCTCGCTGAATCGCAGGAAACAGCGAATACGGTACCGGAATTCGGCCAGCGCCCAGTAATCAGGGTTTTTAAATTTGTCGGCAGGACTCATAGAATGTATCGGTTAGCGATAGTATCGTTACACGATATAATTCCTTAAAAAAACGCCCTTGTCAACTCTAAAATGGTAATGCCGACGACGATAACCAAATTTTGTACGGAATCTAGCCTGTTAGCGCGAGAAGGGAGGTTAGGTTAGCGTGTCCCGGTCACCCTTCGAGAGCTTCAGGGTGACCGGTCTTAAAGCGGATAACGAACCGGGGTGCATTGATCTGTCTTACAAGAGCTGCCTCAGAACGTACTCCAAAATGCCGCCATGGCGGTAGTAATCGAGCTCCGCTGGCGTGTCGATGCGACAGGCTACCTTGAATTCCGTGGTTTTTCCGTCGTCGGTTCTCGCTTTCACAATGAGCTCCGTCGCCACTTTCAGGCCGTCTGAGATTGCAATGTCATACGTTTCGAATCCGGTAAGGCCGAGCGACTGCGGGTTCTCACCTCCTTTGAACTGCAAGGGCAGGATTCCCATGCCGATCAGGTTACTCCGGTGAATGCGCTCATAGCTTTCCGCCAGGACCGCTTTCACTCCCAGGAGCCTCGGCCCTTTAGCTGCCCAATCTCTCGACGAGCCGCAGCCGTATTCTTTTCCCGCGATAACGATCAGCGGAGTGCCCTCCTTCTGATACAGCATGGCCGCGTCATAAATGGACATCTGCTTTTGCTCCGGCAAATGCACGGTCCAGCCGCCTTCCGTACCGGGCGCGAGTCGATTCTTCAGTCGCACATTCGCAAAGGTGCCGCGCACCATCACTTCGTGGTTGCCGCGGCGGGCGCCGTATTGGTTGAAATCTTTCGGCTGCACGCCATGCTCCGTGAGATAGCGGGCGGCAGGGCCGTTCTTTTCGATCGAGCCGGCGGGCGAGATATGGTCGGTCGTGATCGAGTCGCCCAGGACCGCCAGGACTCTGGCCCCGGCAATATCTTGGGACTTCGACGGCGCCTTATCCATACCTTCGAAATATGGGGCCTGGCGCACGTAAGTTGAATTTGGATCCCAGGCGAAGAGTTCGCCTTCGGGCGTCGGCATCTTCTTCCACTGCTCGTCTCCCTCGAACACCCCGCCGTATTCTTTCTTGAACATTTCGGACCTAACGGACCTGTGGATCTCCTCCCGGACTTCTTCCGGCGTTGGCCAGATGTCCCTTAAATAGACTGGTGAGCCCTTCGGGTCTGTCCCGAGCGGCTCGGTGGTGATATCCATGTCCATTCGGCCCGCAAGCGCGTAAGCAACCACGAGCGGAGGCGACGCGAGATAATTCGCCCGCACCTGCGGGTGAATTCGTCCCTCGAAATTTCGGTTACCGGAGAGAACAGCGCAGGCGACAAGATCGCCTTCCTGAATACCCGCGGAGATAGGTTCCGGAAGAGGTCCCGTGTTGCCGATGCAGGTAGTGCAGCCGTAGCCCACCAAATAAAATCCGAGTCTCTCCAGATGCGGCAGAAGGCCGCTTTCTTTAAGGTACTCGGTTACAACCTTCGAACCTGGGGCCAGACTTGTCTTTACCCACGGCTTCGCTTTGAGCCCCTTTTCAATGGCCTTTTTTGCGAGCAAGCCCGCGCCGATCAGCACCGAAGGATTTGAGGTATTCGTGCAGCTCGTGATGGCCGAAATAACGACTGTGCCGTGTCCGAGATTAGCGCGGTCGCCATTGAGTTGCACGCTGACCGTCCGCGCGGGATCTCCGCTCTTTAGCAGGCTCGGAAGCACCTCTTGAAAAGCCGATTTTGCTTTTGCGAGCGGGACCCGGTCCTGCGGTCTTCTAGGACCGGCGAGGCTGGGTTCTACGGTCGCCAGATCGAGCTCAAGCGTGTCAGTGAAAACGGGATCAGGAGATGCATCGGTTCGGAAAAGACCCTGCTCTTTGCAATAGGCTTCCACCAATTTGATCAGCTCCGGATCTCGCCCGGTCAGCTCAAGATATCTGAGCGTCTCGTCATCCACGGGAAAAAACCCGATGGTCGCGCCGTACTCCGGGGCCATGTTACCGATCGTCGCGCGGTCTGCCAGGCTCAAGCTTGACAATCCTGATCCATAAAACTCCACGAATTTTTCGACGACCCCTTTCTTGCGCAATATCTGCGTAACCGTGAGGACGAGGTCCGTAGCCGTGGCGCCCTCTCGAAGCCTGCCGTGAAGTTTGAAGCCGATAACATCGGGAATAAGCATGATGATGGGCTGGCCGAGAAGCGCCGCCTCGGCCTCAATGCCGCCCACGCCCCAGCCCACAACGCCCAGCCCATTGATCATCGTGGTGTGAGAGTCCGTTCCGACAACAGTATCCGGATAGGCCATCGTTTTCCGGTTTTCTTTGAGCCGGAAAACGACGGGAGCGAGGTATTCCAAATTAACCTGGTGGCAGATGCCGGTGTCCGGCGGCACGACTTTAAAATTGCTGAAGGCCTTCTGTCCCCAGCGGAGGAAAGAATAGCGCTCGATATTGCGCTCGTATTCGATCTTGGAATTGAAATGAAAGGCTTCGGGAGAACCAAAACGGTCTACCTGGACCGAGTGGTCGATGACGAGATCCACAGGCGCGAGTGGATTGATCTTCTTTGGCTCACCACCGAGCCGCTTCATCGCCTCGCGCATCGCGGCAAGGTCTACGACCGCCGGAACGCCAGTCAGATCTTGCATGAGAACGCGCGCCGGCATAAACGCGATCTCTTTTTCCTGTTTGACGTTAGGATCCCGGTTCGCCAGCGCTTCGATATCTGCCTTCCGGACGTGGCGATTGTCTTCCAGCCTCAGCAAATTTTCCAGCAGGACCTTCAGAGAAACCGGCAGTGAGGAAATATCCTTAAAACCCGCCTTTTCGAGCAAATCGAGACGATATATATCGTAATTTCGCTTGCCGACTTTTAGAGCCTTCCGGGTGCCGAAAGTATCCAAGGACTTCTGTGCCATTGCCCTCTCCTTATTTTTTCATGGATTACTTATCTTCTAGCGTAGGCCAGAGACATAAAGCAATAGGGAGAAAGAATCACAAACACCCTATTACATGGGCGTCGGCATCAATCGTCAACATTGGTCACCTCGTCGCCAAACGAAATCCCCTGTGTCCCCCTGAAGCTGTGAAAAAATTCAAATCCCCCTTTCGTCCCCCTTTTTTTCAAAAGGGGATAATCCAAAAAGGAAAGTGGAATTTTGCTCAGTAAGTGCTTGGAAGCCGTCTCTTTCGACTACGAGTTCCCCTCTTTGGCAAAGTTTGAAAAAGAGGGGCAAGGGGAGATTTTGTTTTGCGAATCTCGCTTGATTAACACCACCACGACCCAACTGCCTACCAAACGCTGAACCCCGGCGATGACAGATGCGCGTTCCGGATCAAATCCACGAGGGGCATGCCGTAGGAAAGAAAGATCAGGACGATCGTCACAAACAACCACGGCTTCCAGGCATCCAGCCAGGCTGGAGTCTCCTGAGAATCTCTCAACGCCTCAGCCACCGGCATCTCGACCGGCTGCGCCACTTTTCGGGAGGCAAAGACGGTGCCCAGGACAATAACAACGTAAAGAATTACGCTCGCCCACAGCAGAATCCCGCCTGCAGCCGCCAACAGGAGCATAGGATTCCATTCGGGAGAAAGATAAGGGGCAGCCCCGAGCATGGTTCGGCGCGGCACACCAAAACGGATTCCTAACATATGATGACTGGCGGAAAACGGCACCATGGCCACAAGCCACAACCATACCTGAACGTTGGCGGCCCGTGTGCTCCACAGCTCTCTTCCCGTAAGGCGTGGGATAAGCCAATAGGTAATCCCGATAAAGCTCAATGTAACCGTGGTGGCGAGCGTCAGATGAAAATGGCCGACGATCCACAGAGTGTTATGCACCACCAGGTTCATATTGTAGGACGCGTTGATGAGTCCGCCGATACCGCCGAACGCGAATACGATGATTGCAAATGCCTGAGCGGAAAAGGAGGGATCACCCCAGGGCAGCTTGCGAATCCAGCCGAACAGTCCCTTTCCTCCTCGAGCGCGGCCCCCCAACTCCAGCGAGGCGATAACGGTAAACGCGGTGAGCAAGCTCGGGAAAGTAACGCCATACGTCAGGATCGTGTGAAAAGCTTTCCACCCGGTTGCTATCCCGGGATCGGTAAACTGGTGATGGAATCCCACCGGAATCGAAAGGACGAGAAAAAGCCAAAATGCCAGGCGCGCTAAAGGATCGCTGAAGACCTTTCCCCCCGCCTGCGCGGGGAGCATTCCGTACCACGAGATATAGGCGGGCAGAAGCCAAAAGTAAACAATCGGATGCCCGGTGAACCAAAAAAGAGTTCTGGCAAGCAGCGGATCTGTCCCTGCAGTCAGCCCTAACGACCATGGAATGAGCAGGAACAGCATCTCGGCGGCGATGCCCAACGAAGCGATCTGCCACATGACCATGGTCAGAACCGATCCGAAAGCGATGAATGGAGTGCGCGCGCTCGGGTGAGCTTTTCGCCAGGCTCCTAGAGTAAAATAAAGACCAAAGCCCTCCACCCACGAGCCCACCACAACCAGGGTCAGGCCGATGTAGAAGAAAGGATTCGCCTTCAGCGGTGGATAAAAGGTGAAGAGGACGGTCGCCTCGTTCAACAGGAGCGGAACAGCGGCCATTATAAGGCCCGCGACCATCAGGATGAGGCCAAGAATGTTTACCCAACGGTAGCGCAGTTTTGTCTTCAGGCTATGAACCGTCGCGAAGGTGAGAAAGCCCGTGATAAAAAAGGTGGTCCATACCAGAGCATTGAGGACACCGTGAAGGCTGAGCCCCTGATAGTAGCTCTTTATGCCCGGCGCGAGCTTGCTATAGAAGTCAAAGCCAGCGTGCTCAAGAACCTGAAGAGGTCCGAACCAGCTTCCGAGAAACAGAGATCCTACAGCAATTCCGATATGCCAGGCAGTCAGTCGTTCCTCCAGCCGAAAGGGTTTTTCAGGCATGATCGTTCCCTTCAGGATCGCTGCTCCACAACGATCGTACCGAACATGATCTGATGGGCGGCGCCGCAGTACTCATGACAGAGGAAACGATATACACCTGGCTTATCAAAGCGTCCGGTGATTTTCGTTACGTGACCGGGAAGGATCATGGCGTTGATATTTGTCCGTTCGATCAACACGCCATGCTGTACGTCGGCGCTGGTCAGGTAAAAGGTCACCGTTGAGCCGGCCGGAATCTTGATTTCCCCGGGAGAGAAAGTCCATACCTGAGCACGCATGTAAACATCGTAACGGCCCGGCGCTCGCTCCACGACTCCGGGATTAGCAAAGGGAGGATCTGAAGCAACCCGGCTCGGATCAATCCGCGTTTCATGACCCGGCAGGTGAAAACCGTAAAAAGCGGTGGCCGCCACGGCCAGTAGGAAAAGCACCAGGATAAGCCCGCTCGCCAACATCCACAATTTTTCGTATGGATCGACTCTGAAGGAACTCATTGCATGCCGCCCCTGAGCAGCAAAATGAGGTAAGCGCTGCCCCAAAGGACAACAATCAGCAAAGCAAAGATAAGCAGGACAGCGATCGTGCCCATGGGCTTGGGATGCGGTTCTTCCACGTGCGAAGTTTCCCCGTTCGAAATGCGCGAGCGCTAAAAAGAGGCAGTGCCTGTAAACGAACTAACGCTAGCCGAAATCCGGGCCGGGCGTCAAGTAGAAGGAGGGTCCCGAAAAATTATGCTGCCAAGAAGAAACGGAGATCGCGTGGCTTCAGCGATCCCGGACGGCTGAAGAAGCATCGGCCTCCTGGGCGTGGGCGAGCTGCCGCGGGCTGGCGCCGCCGGCGCGCGCGATGCCTGCCAGCGTTCGGCGAGACACCACCGAACGGGGCTTCGCAGCCGTTATGTCGCGTGTCGTAGCCGCCTTGTCGCGATGTTTGATCAGAAGCCACTGCCGCTCGCGCATTCTGACGAGCACCCATGGTCCCTGGAGCTTCTTCCCGTAAAGCCGGAATTTGAGATCTCCCTTCCGAAGCGCAAGGCCGACATCTTCCACCTCGGGTTCCCAGGTCCCCCGATCCCAGATCATCACGGTTCCCGCCCCATACTCTCCTTCCGGGATGACGCCTTCGAACTGATTATACTCGATCGGATGATCCTCGGTCTGCATCGCAAAGCGCTTATTCGATGGGTCGAGCGACGGCCCCTTCGGAACCGCCCACGAGAGCATAACGCCATCGTGTTCCAGACGAAAATCGTAATGGAGCCGGCTTGCGCGGTGCTTCTGAACCACGAACTCCAGCCTTTTTTTCCTCACCGGTGCCAACTTGCCTGCCGGCTCGGATGTCACATCGAAGCGCCGCTTCAGATTGTATTCAGCGAGCCTGCCGAACCGTTTGAGATCAGGCGGTTTCGAACGAGGTCTACGCATAATACTTCTTGCACTCTAACGAAGAAGGAGGGCGTAAATGGTGTAAAATGCCCGCCTCTGTGAAAATACAATCATGTATGAAGCGCCGGCACAAGATTCGGATCGCAGGTTTATTCTAGAGCGTGGGTCATCAGAAAGGTGGAAATAATCACCTTGATTTGGCTATCAATCGCGGCAACGTCCCGCGCGAAGCGCTCCGCCCTTCTCATGTTTGCTGCGGGTATTCCATCGGTAAAGGGCGCCCGCCATTCGTCGAAATGATGAAGGATAATAACCTTGGGTTTTAGAATTTTTAGCGCATTGCCTAAGTCGTATCCTTGGACCGGAGCCAACAAGGCGACATCGGGACGCAGCCCACGCAAATTCTCTTCGATGAAGTTTCCGGTGCTCTGGTGCAAGACACGATGTTTGCCAAAACTGAAGTAGTAGAGATAGCTTCCTCCCTCAACGAAATCATTTCCTCTGATTGGACCTGACCATGGTTTTATGATTTCCTCGAACTTCGGGCGGCGTCTACGCCCACCGCGGGTCAACACCCCGTGCTCGCTTTCGATCACCTGGACTGAAAATTCCTCAAAATCCAGTTTCTCCCCGCCGCTTATCGTAACGAGCTGCGACTTGCCTACCCCGGCTGTCAAAGCGAGATTCGTGGTCGTTCGGGAACCGATAACCTTGGCGCCAAACGTTTTTGCGATGAAAGGGATGTCGCCGATATGGTCGGCATGGCTGTGCCCGGCGAAAATATAACCGGCGCCTCGGATGACCTTCAGCACCGCCTCCTCGTCGGTTTTCCACTCCGCGGATAGATCCCGTTCTTTGCGACTGAGAAAAGGATCGATAAGTATGATTGTTTTTCCTACCTGTACCTCCCATCCGGCCGTCCCAAGCCATTTGAGAACGACGCTTTCCGGCTCCGGCGCCCGCTCGTCTTTCCCTTGAGCGCCTAGCTCATGTTGCCAAGCCGTAAGGAACAAGTAGAGAAGCGGTAGAATTATCTGAAAGCTCTTCATCGGGACAGACGAATTTATTGAGAGTTCGAACGGCTACAGCTCCGGAGGGACAAGGCGCATTTTGAGTGCGACGAAGCTGTAGCCGTCGATTATTGAACGATCGGTCTTTCCTATTACAGCAGGCTATCGTGGCAGCCCTGGCTGTTGATCTGAACCGAGCCGGCGCCGCCTGTAACCCCGGTGATCGTGAGCAAGGTTGCGTTCGCCGTTGCCGGATTGGCATCGTCAACCTCGTCTA
>JACQUW010000109.1 GCA_016210115.1 Deltaproteobacteria bacterium
CGGGCCGCGGCCGACCTGCCTGTGCGCCCGCCTGCCAGGGCGCGGGCAGGTGTCCGCACGCAGACAGGTGGGCAGGTACCATGAGTCGAACCGCGCTTATCGGACGTCCGCCGCCCTCTTCCTCACGCACCTCGGCCGAGATGAGAGCCGCTGCCCGTTCGGAGAGCCCGCGCATTAGACCTGCCTGCCGGCAGGCAGGTTGCCAGCGGTCGGGATAACCACGGACCCATTGCTCGGGCTCGGAGAGCGGGCGGCGGCTCTCACCGTCAAGGGTAATCCAGCCAAAATCATGCATATTCCCACGACGCCCGCGCGGCTAAACTCCACTGTCCTCCACGATCGTGCCGTCCTGCAGCAAGATCCGGCGACTGACTCGCTCCAACAAGCGCTGATCGTGAGTGGAGAAAATAAAAGCCGCGCCGGTCTGCTGGTTGAGATCTCGCATGAGATCGATAATCATGACCGCGGTCCCGGAATCCAAATTGGCGGTCGGCTCATCAGCCAGGACCAGGGAGGGATTGTTGATGAGCGCCCTGGCGACCGCCACGCGCTGTTGTTGCCCGCCGGAGAGTTTTTCCGGGCGGCGGCGCAGGTGCTCCCCAAGACCTAAACGGGTCATCTGTTGGATGGCTTTTTCTTTGGTCTGTCTTGTCGGCGCCCCCTGAATCTGCAGCGGGAGCATGACGTTTTCGAGCGCTGAAAGCACCGGTATTAGATTGAAACTTTGAAATACAAAACCGAGTGTTTGATTGCGGATTTCGCTGCGCTCTCCATCCGATACTTCATTGAGGTTGCGGCCCTGGAACAGCACATCCCCAGAAGTCGGGCGGTCCAGCATCCCTATGAGATTGCAGAGGGTCGATTTGCCCGACCCGGAGGGCCCGCAGATAGCGACGAACTCGCCCAATTCCACCTGAAGATCGATACCTCTGAGAGCTTCGATAACGGCTTGGCCGAACCGGTACGATTTATAAACCCTTCTCAATTCGATGAGCGGCACCGGCCGTTGTTCTCCGTAGGATCATCCTGCAACCGCTTTTTCTCTTCTTCTTCAACTGCGTGTCTTGGAACCTGACGCAGATTTCTCATAGCTGCGCTGAGCTCCATCATTATGATCGGCTTCCGACATTTTTCAACTTGCTCGCAAAGGGCGCGGCTCCGGGCGAATCGCCATGCCCACGGTTCCTGGCTAATCGGATTGTCAGCGCTATGAGTATCTGCTACGTTTTAGGAGCGGTACAAACATGACGGCGCGCAAAAAACTGCAGAAGATTCGCGGCGAGCTCGCACAATACTTTCTCGAGCGCGGGGATCTCATTGACGGGTCGCTTTCGGCCCTTCTGTGCTCGCAGCACGTCTTGATTATCGGCGCGCCGGGAACCGCCAAGTCCATGTTAGCCAACGAGATATGCCGGCGCATCGAGGGGGCGAACTATTTTCAATGGCTTCTCACTCGCTTCTCAACGCCGGAGGAGATCTTTGGAGCTGTCAGTCTCAAGGCGCTCGAGCAGGACGACTACCGCCGGGTGACGACTCACAAGCTTCCGGAGGCGCAAATCGCGTTTCTCGATGAGATTTTCAAAGCGAATTCTTCCATTTTAAACGCCATCCTCACGCTCATTAACGAGCGCATCTTCCATAACGGCAAAGAGATTCTTCCGGTTCCTTTGCTGACTCTGTTTGGCGCCAGTAACGAGCTCCCTGAAGACGATGAGCTGATGGCGCTCTATGACCGTTTCCTGCTCCGCTTTGTTGTGAAGTACATCGAGGAGGATTTTCGCTTTCTCAGAATGCTCGAAGCCGCCGAGCAAACGGAGCGCACCACGCTCACTCTTGAAGAGCTCCGTGAGATGCAAGCTCAGGCCCGCGACATCCGGATTCCCGGTGCCGTCTACCGGACCATCGCGGATCTCCGGCGGGAGCTGAAGAGGAGAAATATAGAGGCGTCTGATCGCCGGTACCGGCAATCTCTGTCCTTGCTTCAAGCCCATGCCTATCTCAGGGGAGAGAGTCAGGTTACGGAAAACGATCTCTTCTTTCTGGAACATGTCCTCTGGCGGGACCCCGGCGAGCAGCCTCAGGTCCGCGACGCGATTCGCGAGCTCGTCTTGGGATATGAAGAAGAGGTGAAGGAGCTCCTCTATGAATCTCGGGAGATACGAGACTCCGCGCTGCGCTGGGAAACCAGCGACGAACGCGCCCGGGCTCTGATCGAGGTTCACACAAAGATACGCAACATCATCGCCAAGGTCGATCAGATCATAGACAAGGCCAAAAAGCTGGGCCGGCCGCTGGAGCGGGTGGGCGCTATTAAAGATGAGATTGAGGAAATTCAAAAGCAGATGCTGGAAAGGTTCTAATGCCGCCCCGCCGAAAGAAAAGCGTTTTCCCCAAAAGAACTTTTAACCCGCTGCCGGAGAATGCTCAGTGGATCGAAAGCGATTCTTACGATCGCAGAGTCTACGGCTATTTAAGAGCTGAATCCCGCTCACTGCAGAGCACTGAGGAGAATGGCTCCACCTTTCTCCCCCATTTTTCTTCGCTGCTCCAGGATATCTTTTGCTTGCTCTTTAAGAACATCCTTGTTTTTCGTAAAGAACAGGAAGTCCTGCCGAGCGCGTCGTTTAACCGTATCCTGCTGAACGCCCTGAATCAGGGCGACCTCTACCGCGTCCTCCGCGAGCTGACGCTTCTCGATGAGGCCAGGGCCGGACTTGCCACCCTCCTGCTGGGCGAAGCCCTTCTCTCCCTGATCAAGTCGGAGAAGGCGCTTACCCGCCGCGATATGCTCGATTTATGGGATGTAAAAAAGCAAGAAGAAATCTTTGGCGACAAGCTGGAGCAGGCGGCAAACGCCGAAAAGCTTGCGGAAGAAGAGCCATCGAAGACCGGAGACAAGAACTTTCAGGAAGCAAAGGAGAGATTGGAGAGCGAACTGAACGGCGCTGAAGCGCTTCTCCGTCAAAAAGTCCAGAGGTTAAAAGATGATTTGAGCCAGTCAGAGACACGAACCGCCTCTCGTTTTCAGGGCCAGGCGATTCAGGTGGCTCGTCAGCTCGAGGACGCTGCCCAGGATGCGGAAAACTGGAGCCTCACGTTGGGGACGGGTTATCGCTCGCCGCCGGGACAAAAGCTGGAACTGGGCAAGAGGCTGGCGGGAAATGAAAAGCTCAAGAAGCTGGCACAAATGGTCGGCAGGATGAAGTTTCACGCTCTCGCTTTACGCAAGAAAATTTTTGAGCGCTCCAGCGAGGAAATTTTGGAAATCGAGCGGGGAGATTCCATCCACCGTCTTCTACCGCATGAGCTGGTGACGATCCACCATCCCGTCATGCGCAAGGATTTTCGCCGTCGCCTTCTCGATCAAGAGCTCCTCCAATACTCTTTGAGGGGAGTCGAGGAGAAGGGCAAAGGACCGATGGTCGTCTGTCTGGACGGAAGCTCTTCAATGGCGGGTGAAAAGGAGATCTGGTCAAAGGCCGTAACTCTAACCCTGTTGGAAATCGCGCGACGCCAGCGAAGGCTGTTCCGCTCCATCTGTTTTTCCTCGGAAGAGACGCCTCTTCAGGTTCTCGAGATGAATCCGAGAGAGCGCTACGAAGTCGAGATGGAGAAAGTGATGGACCTCGCCGAGTATTTTCCCGGCGGAGGCACCAATTTCGAGAAACCACTGGACGCCGCGCTCGATTGTCTAAGAAAATCCCGCTACAAAAAGGGGGACATCGTCTTTATTACCGATGGCGAATGTCACGTTGCGCAGGAATGGGCCGAGAGATTCCGCGCTGAAAAAGAAAAACTCGGGTTTTCTCTCTTTTCAATTCTTATCGACGTCGGTCCCAGCTCTCTTGGAACTCTTAAAGAATTCAGCGATCGGATCACAACCATTAAAGAATTAACGGGCAACGAAGCGAAGGATATCTTCATCAACTTTTGATGTGAACTGCCGGTTCCTTACGGTATTTGGCCGATACGCCCTCTCCAAAATTAAGAGAAGGTAAATCCCTGCACCTCTGCAGAACAATTCCTGCGCTTTGGTTCTCATTTGAGGAACATCCACTCCGGCGCGCGCCGAAAAATCGAGCATACGCTAGTTCTTAACGCTCCCGCCCTGGGCGCAGAAACTGGCACATCGCTTGCTGTAGCATAACGCGTTTTTCCTTTTTGCCAACGTTTTAGTCAGGCAAATCCCCGTTTAGTTTTTATTTAGAAAGCTCATGGAGATCCAAACCTCGGAAGCGCATAGTTTCGAACCGGCCCGCTCTCTACGCATTTCAGAATGCGAGTCGCCGCCAAAAGATTTCTCCTCACGCCCCGGGACCGGAGGCAAGTTCCTGCATATAGCGAGCAATAGATTTTGGGTCCGGGGCGTCACCTACGGCGCGTTTCGCCCCGACGCGGCCGGAAACGAGTACTCTGACTTAGACATAATCGAGAAGGACTTCGCCCAAATGGCGGCCAACGGTCTGAACGCGGTGCGTATTCCACACACCATGCCCCCGCGTTCACTTCTTGACGCCGCTCAGCGCCACGGACTCCGCGTCATGGTCGGTCTTGCGGCGGAGCAGTGTGTTGGATTTCTCATCGACAAGAAAGGCGCGCCGGACATTGAAGAATGGGTGCGTGCGAAAGTCCGCGCGTGCAGCGGGCATCCCGCTATTCTTTGTTACGCGATAGGCAACGAGATTCCAGCGCCGACCGTGCGATGGCTGGGCCGCCGCCGGATCGAGCGCTATCTGGAGTCTCTCTGCCGCGCGATAAAAGCCGAAGATCCCGCCGGCCTGGTGACTTACGTCAACTACCCGACGACAGAGTATTTGCAGCTTCCATTCCTGGATATCATTTCTTTTAATGTTTATCTCGAATCCCCCGAGTGTTTCAGCGCCTATCTTGCCCGGCTACAAAATATTGCGGGCGATCGACCGCTCATTATGAGCGAGATCGGCCTCGACAGCCTTCGACACGGCGAGAAGACTCAGGCGCGCTCGCTCGATTGGCAGATTCGAAGGACGTTTGCCGCCGGGTGCGCCGGGGCTTTTATTTTTGGCTGGACTGACGAATGGCATCGTGCGGGAGCAGAGGTTCAAGACTGGGCTTTCGGTCTCACCACGCGTGAACGGCGTCCGAAGCCCGCTTTGGCATCGGTGACCCAAGCGTTCCGCGAAACGCCCTTTCCCAAGGCGCTCCGCTGGCGCCGCGTCTCCGTGATCGTCTGCACCTACAACGGCTCAAGAACGATTCGGGAATGTTTCGAAGCTTTGCACAGACTGGAATACCCCAACTTTGAAGTGATCGTCGTCAACGACGGCTCTACCGACAGCACACCGGCTATAGCGCGAGCGTATGGATTTCACGTGATCAGCACAAGAAATCATGGTCTCAGTCACGCGCGCAACATGGGTTTGAAGGCGGCTCAGGGAGAAATTGTCGCCTATATCGACGACGATGCCTATCCAGACCCTCACTGGTTAACGTATCTCGCCTGGACTTTTATGACGACGAGCCATGCAGGTGTGGGCGGACCGAACATTCCACCCCCGGGACAGGGCTCCGTTGCGGAGTGCGTGAGTAACGCGCCGGGCGGGCCGGTGCACGTTCTGCTTTCGGACGAGGAAGCAGAGCACATCCCGGGCTGCAACATGGCTTTCCGTAAAGCCGCTCTTCAAGAGATCGGCGGCTTCGATCCCCAGTTCCGCGCCGCCGGGGACGATGTCGATGTTTGCTGGCGACTGCAGCAAAAGGGCCGGACGCTGGGCTACAACTCTGCCGCGATGGTGTGGCATCACAGGCGCGACACCGTAGCCGCCTACTGGAAGCAACAGGTGGGGTACGGCAAAGCGGAAGCGCTTCTGGAAGAAAAATGGCCCGAAAAGTACAACGCGGCCGGTCATGTCACCTGGGCCGGGCGCGTCTATGGCAACGGACACACCTTCGTCCTGGGTCACGCGTCGAGAATTTATTATGGCATTTGGGGGAAAGCTCCCTTTCAATCGCTTTACGAGCGCGCCCCCAGCACATTTTTCTCGCTCCCTTTGATGCCCGAGTGGTATCTGGTGATCTTAGCCCTGGCATGGCTCTCCGCCCTGAGCGCCCTATGGCCGCCGCTGTTTTTTGCGTCGCCCCTGCTGGCGCTCGCGGTTGGAGCGCACCTCACTCAGGCCGTTCTGAGCGGCGCTCGCGCCTCCTTCAGTGGGCCACCGCGTTCTTTTGTCCAGCAGCTCAAGTTACGCGGGCTCACGGCATTTCTTCACCTGCTCCAGCCATTGGCCCGCTTGTGGGGCCGCCTGAGCTCAGGCCTGACCCCCTGGCGAGGCGGTGGTTCTCCGGTTGCTTTTCCATGGCCGCGAAAATTCGCCCTCTGGACCGAGCGGTGGCAGGACCCCGAGGAAAGGCTTCATTCGATCGAAACAGCCTTGCGCGCCGAGGGCGCCGTAGTCTCGCGCGGAGGCGATTACGACCGTTGGGACTTGGCTGTTCGCGGCGGGCTGTTCAGCGCGGCACGGCTGCTTATGGCCGTTGAGGACCACGGCGGCGGCAGCCAGCTCGTCCGAATCCGAGCGTGGCCCAGCTTCTCACCCATCGCGCTCCTGTTGTGTTTTCTGTCCGCGGGTCTCTCCCTTCAGTCGGGACTCGACTCCGCGCGGCTCGTTTCCGGAATCTGCGCGGGCACGGCCCTGTTCGTGGCTGTGCGCGCGCTGATTGAAGCCGCGGGCGGTCTCTCTTCGATTCTGAGCGCGATTGAAAAAACGCAGAAGGCGTGACGTGTCCAGAAACTATACCGATCTTATCCTGTATCGGCGGCTGCTGGAGCAAGCCCGGCCTTTTTGGGCGCATCTTGCGGGCATTTTTCTGCTTAGCCTGTTTGCAACCCCTCTTTCACTTCTCGTTCCGCTGCCGCTGAAAATCGCCGTCGACAATGTCGTCGGCTCTCAGCCCCTTCCCGAGTTTCTCGGTGAGATCCTCCCGGCTACCGTATCCGAATCCAAAGCTGCCGTCCTTTTGCTGGCGGCCGGGTTGGTCATTGCCGTGGCCCTGCTTATGCACGTTCAAGGTCTCGCAACCTGGTTGCTTCAGACGTACACAGGCGAAAAGGTAGTCCTCAGTTTGAGGGCGCAGCTCTTTCGGCATGTGCAGCGCCTCTCTCTCTCGTATCATGAAAAGAAGGGCACAGCGGATTCCATTTACCGCATACAATACGATGCCTCTTCTATTCAACACATCCTGATTAATGGAGTGATCCCTTTTTTGACCGCAGTGATCACCGTTGCGATGATGATCTACATCACGACGTTGCTTGACTGGCAACTGGCGTTGATCGCTCTCACCGTCAGTCCGGTTTTAATCCTGGTCACGCGCGCCTGCTCGCGACAACTTCGCAGCGGCTGGTTCGAGGTCAAAGAGCTGGAGAGTACCGCGATGTCGGTTGTCCAAGAAGCTCTGACCGCTGCCCGTGTGGTGAAAGCGTTCGGCCGGGAAGACCATGAAAGTACTCGATTCGTGCGTCATGCAAGCCGGAGCATGTGGGGACAGCTCCGGCTCGCGTTTATCGAAGGCGGGACCGACCTGTTGGTGGGATTGACCGTAGCCCTCGGGACTGCCACGGCCCTTTTCATCGGGGTTCGGCACGTACAGTCGGGGGTGCTCACGCTGGGGGAGTTGCTGATCGTGATGACTTATCTCGCTCAACTCTATGATCCCTTGAAAACCATCAGCAAAAAAGTATCCGACCTGCAATCGGCTCTGGCCGGCGCCGAGCGGACCTTCGGCCTTCTAGACCAGGCGCCGGACGTTGTGGAGCGCCGCGATGCCCGCTCGATAGTACGGGCTCAAGGAGCGGTTGCTTTTCGGAATGTCTCCTTTGGCTATGAGCCGGCCCGGCTGGTCTTGCGCGACATCTCATTCCAGGTGATGCCGGGAACGCATGTGGGGATCGTCGGGACAACGGGCGCCGGGAAAACCACGCTGATGAGTCTTTTGACCCGGTTTTACGATCCGACAAGCGGCCAAATTCTGCTTGACGGGGTGGATCTGCGCGATTACAAGGTCGCCGACCTCCGCAACCAGTTCGCCATTGTTCTCCAGGAGCCGGTGCTCTTTTCCACCAGCATCGCGGAAAATATCGCTTACGCCGATCCTAATGCCAGCCAGGAGAAGATTATAGAAGCAACGAAAGCAGCGAATGCCCATGATTTTATTCGGAGGCTACCCGCCGGCTACGAAACACAGGTGGGCGAGCGCGGCATGGCTCTCTCCGGCGGAGAACGCCAGCGCATATCGCTGGCACGGGCCTTCCTTAAGGATGCCCCGATCCTGATTCTTGACGAGCCCACGAGCTCGGTCGATGCGAATACGGAAGCCGGTATCTTGGATGCGATGGAACGGCTCATCCGCGGTCGAACGGCATTCATCATAGCGCACCGGCCAAGCGCGCTGAGACTTTGCCAGGTAATTTTGAGAATCGAATCGGGACGTCTCATCGAGAATGCGCCGCCCGGCGAAAAAGAGTTGGTTGCTCCCGCTCTGAGCCGCGATTTTGCCGTCGGGGAGTAAAAGCGCCGGAAGAATTTTATGGGCATGACCGCGTGCCTCGCCGCCAATACGCTCTACTATCCGGACGGAGGCGGCCATCTTTGGGTCTACCTCAATTGGGCCCTCGGCCTGCGGAGCTTCGACTGCCGGGTAATCTGGCTTGAGCTCGTCGCGCCCGAAACTCCGGCGCAGGAAGTGCAAGAAAAAGTCGCTCGGCTGAAGGAGAATCTAATGCCTTACGGTCTGGCAGAAGACGTGGCGCTTTCCTCCTGGACACGAGAGCCGCTCGCTCCGGACGCCCTGAAGGGATGCCTCAACATTGACGCCGCGACCTCAGCAGAGTTGCTTCTCAATATCCAATATGACCTCTTACCGGAAATCGTGAGATGTTTTCGCCGCTCTGTTTTACTCGATATTGACCCCGGGCTGCTTCAGATCTGGATCGATAAAGGACAGGTCAGCATCGCGCCTCACGATCTCTATTTCACGATCGGAGAGACCGTAGGAGAGCCTGGAGCCCGTTTTCCGGACCTGGGCCTAAGATGGCACCATACCCCGCCGTGCGCGGCATTGGACTGGTGGCCGGAAATCCAAGCCCCGGAGGATGCGACGTTCACGACCGTCGTGCACTGGTTTGCCAGCGCGTGCATGGAAGACAACCCACAGGCCGATGACAAGCGCAGCGGCTTTCTTCCGTTTCTCGATCTCCCGCGTCTTATCAAGCAGCCGCTGGAGCTTGCGACGAACCTTGGCCCCGAAGATGACCGCCGGGTGGCTATGGAAAAGCAATTGATAGAGCGGCAGGGCTGGCGCCTGCGGCATTCGCATGAGGTTGCTTCCACTCCGTGGAGATATCAACGATACATTCGAACGTCGCGCGGCGAGTTTAGCTGTGCCAAGCCCTCCTGCATTCGTCTTCAAAACGCCTGGATCAGCGACCGCACGGTGTGTTACCTGGCCAGCGGGAAACCGGCCGTCGTCCAGCACACGGGAGAAAGCCGGTACTTGCCCGATGCCGCCGGGCTGTTTCGGTTTCGCAACAAAGATGAGGCAATTCGTTATCTTGAACTCGTGGGCAGTAATTATAAGCGAGAATGCAAGCTTGCACGCGCGCTGGCGGAGGAATACTTCGACGCCCATAAAACCGTTGGACACGTGTTGGACCGGGCGTTGAACGGCTAGCACCGCGTTGGGATTTGTTCGACCGTCCTGGAACGCGGGGGCATCGAGCACCTGAGCTAAAGCGATGCGAATTATTTTAGGAGCGGCTTTATCAATCCCACCTTATTCTCCAGGCCGAGCCTGGCACAGGCTGCATTATCTATTGGGCCTGCGGAAGCTCGGCCACGAAGTCTATTTTGTTGAGGAACTGCACCCCGAAGCGTGCGTGGACCGAAACGGCGCGAAGGTCAGATTGGAGCACAGCATCAACCGCGATCTGTTTCGAGATACGCTGGAACCGTTTGGCTTGATGGAGAACGCTTGCCTCATCTACGGGAACGGTGAAGCGACCTTTGGATTGTCCCGGGACTCGCTGGTTGCCGTCTCAGAGACAGCGGATCTGCTCATCAACTGGTCCGGGCACATCGGCAGCGACTTCATTCTGGAACGGGTCGGGCGGCGGATATTCGTCGATCAGGATCCCGTGCTCCTGCAGGCGTGGCGGGAAGAATACGGCATGGATTTCAATCTCAACCGCCACGACGTGTTCATCACGACGGCGCTCAACATTGGCACTCCCTACACGTCCATTCCGGGTCTGGGCTTTCGGTGGCACCATGTGCTCCCTCCGGTGGTGCTGGAATACTGGCCTTTTCAGATCGATCCCTCGTGCGGGCGATTCACCACTGTGGCTACCTTAAGTCCCTTTGGCGACGTCTACTATCGAGGCGAGCGGTATGGAACCAAGTACGATGAGCTCAGGCGCCTGGCCGAACTCCCCCGCAGGACAAAGTCGGATTTCGAGATCGCGTTAAAATACTACCGCGAAGAGGAGCCGGCGCTTGAGTTCCTCAAGGGCTGCGGCTGGGTCATCTCAGACGCCGGCACGATCGACAGTCTTACTGAGTACCAGCGCTACCTTGGTCGATCGCGCGGTGAGATCGGGATCGTGCAAAGCGCCCAGCTCAAGGCCCGGTCGGGCTGGTTCAGTGACCGATGGTCCCACTATCTCGCCACGGGCAGGCCGGTATTAGCCGCCTCGACAGGATTCGAGAGATGGATTCCGACCGGACGCGGGCTTCTGACTTTCAACACGATCGACGAAGCAGTTGAAGGTATTGCCGTGATTAACGCCGATTACGCCGCCCATTGTCGAGCCGCTCGCGGATTTGCTGAAGAACATCTGGATGCCGGAAAGGTGCTCCCGAAAATGCTAGAGGCGTGCAGTGCAAATTAGGAGGTGAAAGTTTGAGCGTGAAAAGTGAATCGGAGCCCCATTCACGTTTCGCCTCTTACGTCTCACGGCTTAAGATGACATCCACGTATCGGATTATCGTTACCGGCTTGATCGCTCAGCATCCATGGATGGGCGGGGTAACATGGGACTATCTCCAGTATGCTGTCGGCCTGAACCGCCTGGGCCACGATGTCTATTACTTCGAGGATTCCGGCGAGTGGCCGTATACCGTTGATGGAGGGCCGTCGGGAAACGAATGGATCGCCCGCGATTGTTCTCATAACGTCGAGTACTTGGCTAAAGTAATGTCCCGCTTCGGCCTGGCGGATAAATGGGCCTATCATTTTCCCATTGACTCACAATGGTTCGGCCTTCCCGACAGCGAACGGCGGGCCGTCATAGAATCCGCCGACCTTCTCATCAACGTGTCCGGCACCCTGGTCCGGCCTCAGGAGTACCGGCGCGTTCGACGGCTCGTTTACGTCGACTCGGATCCGGCCTTTACACAGATCAAAACCCAACTGGATCGCGGCCAAGATGGTTTCCGCGCGCGCGTGGACGCGCACGATGTATTCTTCAGTTTCGGAGAGCATTTTTCATCTGCCGTGCCTGAGACCGGGCACAACTGGCGACCGACGCGGCAACCGATCTTGCTTTCGGAGTGGCATTCCTCAACGCCGGCGCGCGCAGTGTATACGACGGTGATGAACTGGACCAGCTACAAGCCCCTCTGCTACGCCGGCCATTTTTATGGGCAGAAAGATGTGGAATTTAAGCGCTATCTCGAACTGCCCGAAAAGGTCTATCCCATCGAACTTGAAGTCGCTCTGAGCAAGCTTCAGCATACCGACTGGCAAACGGACATAGACCGTTTGCCCGATCGCGCTCGCCAAAAGATTCTTCAGGAGGCGCCGTCAACTCCCGCCGATCTTCTCGCTTGCTTGGGATGGCGCGTTGTGAACGCCACCGAGGTCTGTTCCGATCTGGATCGTTATCGTCGATACATCGAATCTTCGAAAGCCGAGTGGAGCGTCGCGAAGAACGGCTATGTTGTCACCCAACCCGGTTGGTTTAGCTGTCGCTCAGCCTGCTACCTGGCAGCCGGGAGGCCGGTCGTTGTTCAGGATACAGGCTTCTCGGCTGCCCTTCCCGTCGGCGAGGGCATCCTGTCCTTCAAAACAGTGGAGGAGGCCATCGCTCAAATTCACAACGTGCAGGAGAATTATGAGCGCCGTTCAAAGGCCGCGCGGGCTATCGCTGAAGAGTATTTTGATTCCGACAAGGTCCTGAGCCGTCTGGTCGATCAGGCTTGGAGCGGCGATGTTGGAGACATTCATCAGCCAAGACACGCCAGCGGGCATAGCCGTTAAAGGGAGTTTATTCCAGCCGCGCGAAGTTCTTCTGGTTCTTTGCGTGACGGCTGTGGCCGTAGGGTTGAGGCTCATCAGGATTACGCAACCGTTTGTTGACGCCTGGTGCTGGCGCCAGTGCACCGACTCTTATGGTAAACGGGCGGACGGTCGCGCCCAGTGTCTCAGGCACGGCGGCAACTCATGAGTAACACTCCAATAGCATCCATGGCCTCTGGTCGCTTGCGCATCATTGTCCTGGGCTACGTCGTGCGCGGCCCGCTCGGCGGCATGGTGTGGAGCAATTTGCAGTACCTGATGGGGCTGGCGCGCCTTGGGCATGATGTTTATTTTCTGGAAGACAGTGACGATTACCCCTCCTGTTACGATCCTGCCAAGGGCTACACGGACACTGATCCGACGTATGGACTCCGCTTCGCCGGGCGCGTGTTCGACAAGATCGGTTTCGGCGAGCATTGGGCGTACTACGACGCGCACCTTTCCAGATGGTTTGGACCGTCGGCTGACCGGACAACGGAGATCTGCCGCACGGCGGACCTCCTGTTCAATCTCTGCGGTGTAAATCCGATGCGGCCCTGGCTCTTACAGGTGCCTCACCGCGTTCTCATTGACGAGGATCCGGTGTTTACGCAGATCAAGTTTCTGACGGACGCTTCCGCCAGAAATTTCGCGGCCCAACACACGGGCTTCTTCTCTTTTGCGGAAAACATCGCCAACCCCCGTTGTGAGATTCCCAACGACGGTTTTCCCTGGCAAGATACACGCCAGCCGGTCGTGCTGGAGGTCTTGCCGGTCACGACCGGGCCCATCGAGGGAAGATTTACCACAGTCATGCAGTGGACGAGTTACCCCGCGCGCGAGCACAATGGGCGCCGGTATGGTATGAAGTCGGACTCTTTCGGGCCTTATCTCAGCCTTCCCGCAAACGTTGGTCGCATTTTTGAGCTCGCTGTCGGCGGTCAGGCTGCGGATGCTCTCCTTCGCAGCAATGGCTGGTGCATTCGCGACCCGCTCGAGGTGACCCGCGATCCCTGGACGTATCAGCGCTTTATTCAGGAATCCAAGGCTGAATTTAGTGTGGCTAAACATGGTTACGTGGTGACGCGCAGCGGCTGGTTCAGCGAGCGGAGCGTTGCTTATCTCGCGAGCGGCCGCCCCGTCGTGGTGCAAGAGACCGGATTTTCCGATTGGCTTCTTACGGGAGCCGGAGTTCTCCCATTTGCGACGCCTGAGGAAGCCCGGTTCGGAATAGAAGACATCGTTTCGCGCTACGATTTCCATTGCAAGGCGGCCCGAATCCTTGCGGAGGAATATTTCGACGCGCGCAAGGTGTTGCCTCATCTGATCGAGCGCGCGTTGTTCCCTTAGGTCTTGCAGGAGATCCGAGCGTTGAAGCCAATGCGGCACCGCCCATTAATAGCGTTTTTTGATTATTCCGACGTCTTTGAGGATTTTTATCCGCACTACGGCGTCGATCAGCAAACTTTCGCCACGCGCTGGGCTGCCACGGCGAACCACGCTTTGGTTTCGTTGCTGCAGAGAGAAATCGGCGATGTGATTTGGTATGAGTTTTCTCTCGAGCCCAAGCTCTCCGAAGCGCGGCATGATCTCCTCGGGTGCCGGATCAAATTTCTGCCGTCTTCTTGGCTGCACCGTTCTTTGTGGCGGGCATTTTATGTCCCGAAGTTTTCCTGGCGCTGGCGCCGAGCTTATCCAGCGTATGCCGCGCTGGCATCGTATTTGGCCCTGATTTCATGGCCCTTCACCCGCGTTCTCCTGCGCGATCGACCCGACATTTTTTTCCTCCAGGATTATGCGACGGGCCGTTTTGATACGCTTCTTCTGATTGCCCGGCTGTTGGGAGTTCCGCTAATTGCTTACCACTCGGGAAGCGCGCCCGAGCGCTATATCGGCCGGATGGCCAAGCAGTGGACGATTCCTCGCGCTGACTGGCTCATCGTATCCAGCCAGTCCGAGAAAGAGATGCTCGCGAGTCGCTATCGTGTTTCGCCCGGGCGAATGCGGGTTATTTTAACACCGATTGATATGAAGGTTTTCCGACCTGTCAACCGGATCGAGGCCTGTCGCGCAGCACAACTGGACCCTCTCCGGCGCTACTTTCTATTTGTCGGCCGCCTCGACGATCGGGTAAAGCGCGCGAGCGCTTTAATCCAGAGCTATGCCGCCGTTTCCGGGGAAGCGAAAAATATCGATCTCGTGATTGTGGGTGAAGGCCCTGATGGAGAAAGACTTCGCGCTTTAGCCGGCGACCTCGTGCCGGGTCGCGTCCATTTTTTAGGCTGGGTTTCGGGAGGAGAACCTCTTCGTCACCTTTACAATGCAGCCGATTGTCTTGTCCTCCCGTCGCTCAGCGAAGGCTTTCCCACAGTCGTTGGGGAAGCAATGGCGTGCGGCACGCCGGTTCTCGCTTCCAGGGTGGGCGGCGTCAGCGAATTGGTTGTGGAAGGTCAGACGGGATGGTTGATTCCCTCCGGTGATGACAAGTCGCTAACGGCCGCGCTTTCTCTTGTCGCAAGCCAGGCGGACATTATCACGGCCATGCGACCGCGCGCGAGGGCGATGGCTGAAGCGCGCGTATCCCCCGCTGTCGTAGCGGCCCAGCTCCGAACCTGTTTCATTGCAGGAGATAACGCTCATGGGCTCGCGCCGGCGTAACCCTGTTCTGATAATAGCTTCCGGAGAAGAACTGCCCGCCGAGAACAGAGTATGGGGCACCGGTGGCTGGTTGCCTCCGGAACAGCGGGAAGCGCTGGATTGGCTCACGTTGGTCAGACTGCAGGGTTGGGCCGCCAGCGTGGCACGACAAAATGAAAAGGACTTTCACACCGCGTTTGACGGCGGCAACCGCATTGTTATTATCGCCTGCGATCCCGACACGCTTGGCGAAGAGCGCATCATCCAGATCTCCAATCGGGCCGGTACTGAGTGCCTCCTGGTTCTTGCCCGGGCCGGAGCCGCCGGGGGAGCTACCGCGTCTCTGGCTGGAGTCGCGCGGACTGCGGAGTCGTTCCAGGGCCGCTCGCTAAACTGGAGCGGCCCTGGAACGCCGGCGAGCCGGCACTGTCGCCATCCACTGGAAGCAAACAGGCTCGAGGTCGCGGAAGGAGTTGAGATCTGGGCAACTCTTGATGACCTCCCGGTGATTACCGCCCGGCGGATCGGCCGGAGCATCGTTGCGACGCTGGCGTTTCATCCTGGCGATGCGCGCGACACGGACGGCGCGGCAACCGCCCTGCTCAAGCATCTGCTCACCTCGGGCTCGCCGGGTCTACTCGCGTGGTTTGACCTCAGCAAAACTCTCGTCCTACGAATGGATGACCCCGGTGGCGCCCAGAACATCTACAGCAGCACGTGGTGTTATCCGAAGCTCGGTGAAGCGGATTGGCTGGAGATGGGCGCGGAGCTCAGGCGCAGAAGCGGGCGCTTATCCGTTGGATATGTCGCCGGCTGGGTGGACGATGGAGATCCATCGCGCGGCACGCTTAAAGTGGCGGGCGAAGCGCCCCCTCGCCTGCCGGGCAGGATCTATGATACGCCTTTGGTACAATACTATGATCTTGCCGGTAACGCGCCCGGAACGCTTCACGACTACGTCTCGGAATATCGCGGCATCCAGGCGCTGTGCGTTGAAGGTCTCGCGGATGTCGAATTGCATGGTTACACCCATATGCACCCCGATCCTGCCGTCTGGGCCAATGCGCCTGATCGTTATGAGGCGAATCGCTGGTACCGGGAATTAGGGAGAGAAGCGAGAGAAACTCTCGCTTCTCTCCCTCCGGCTGAACGTCCTTTGGCGCTTGGCACAGCCGCATTTCACAGCTACTTCAACACTCACCCGACAACGCTGATCTGTCCCGGTGATCAGTGGACGGACGAAGTGCTGGCGCGCGCTTTAAATTTAGATCTGCGACTTGTGAGCAGTTATTATTTGGCGCTTCGGGATGAGAATCGCTTCTGCTGGGCGCAGCACGTTTGCGCTCCTTACCTCGACGAGCCTGATAGCGCCTGGTTTGATTCCGGATTGCCGGTCGTCGGCTATTTCCACGACCGCGACGTCGTCCTCGGAGGCATACAGTGGATGACTGACTGTCTTGATCGCTGGCAGGCGGCCGGCGCCCGTAAGTTTATGGACTTTCGCGAACTCTCTGCCGCGATCGACCGCCGGCTTTACCTTGAGACAACGAGCCGCGGACTGCGCCTCGTTGTCTCAACAGAGGGCGCTCCACCTCTGGTGAAGCCGCTCTCAATCGCAATCCGTTCGCCTGACGAACCGTTGCCTTCAAATATTTCAGTTGTGGTCAACGACCGAACTCTTTTGCTCCCGGTCGAGTCGCTCGGGCAAGATATCGGCAGGGTGACGATACCTTCTAACGACATTTCTTACGCGCGTTGATTCCGAATCGATCGCTCGGAGACTGTGTCGCAATCCACAGTCTTGGTTCAGAGGGTCTCGCTGAATCCTAGGCCTCAGAAAGAAATTCGGATCGGGGCTTACAACATATGGGCCAGCAGCCGGCCGTATCCCGTCACGGGTTGTCTGACGTGCAGCCTCTTCTGGATCGACCATACTCGCGTCGGCACCGGATGGACAACCGGAACTTGAAGATCTTGCTCCAATAGATCGATGATGTCCAGGCTCCGCCACCCCGATCCCAGCATGTAAATGGCATCCGCGCCGGAATGCCGCAGGAAAGCATTTCGGGTATGGGCGTACACCTCCTGCGACGAGAGCTTCCCCACGGCGTCGAAAGCTACCGGAATACCTTCCATGGCCATCACTTCGAATCCGGCATCCGCGAAGTAACGTGAAAAAACGTCGTTGATCTTGCCCGTGAAATAAGTCACGCCGACAATTTTTTTCGCCTTCAGAGCGTTTAGCGCTTCGACCTGCGTCATAGGGGCGGTCACAATGGGAACTTTATATTTCTTCTCCCAGTCTTTGACGATCCTTGCTTCCCCCTGATAGCCTTGAACCATAAAAGGCGGCGCGCCTTCCGGATGAACCAGATCGACTTCAAGCTCGACCAACTCGGCTACTTTGGCTTCATAAGCATCCATCACTTCGCGGAACTCATCCTCCGTTCCCTTCCGGATTCCCACAAAAAGAGGAATCACTCCGATGCCTTCCGGAAGCAGCCGAATAAACTCTTCCAATGATCCGGGCCTCATGGTGGGCTTGATCACGCCCACTACTCCTCTCCAACTGGTATATGACACGCTGCTCCTCCTGTGATGAAAATTTATTCTCTCGGGAACGTCCGAAGGCTAGATCTGGCTTTCCAGGATCTCCAGACCGTTGTATCGATCGATGAGAAAAAGCAAGCCGTCCTCGCGCCTGAAAACGTCATTGCTCATAACCGTTTTTTGTCCTCCGCGGGGTGTCGGAATATAATAGCCGACCTCTTTCGGCACATACGGATTGGAAAAATCCACCGCTCTCAACCCGCCGCCGAACCAGGTGACGTATAGGACATTGTCATACACCTGTTCATGGGGTTGGTGAGCCCCAAACCGAAATTCGTGCGTCGACTCTCCATTGGACGGCACATTGAAGGTGGCGATAGGGATCGGCCGGGTCTCCTCGCTAATATCGACGACCCAGAGAAAAGCGTTCGGTGTCGGCGCGAGCTTCTCCCCCACCTCTTCATCAGTGACGATCATTATATCACGGCCCATGATTCTGTTGGGCATCGGGAGCGTGGTATGCGTTGGACAGGGATACGGAGGGCTCCAGTCCAGATGACTGAGGAGTCGCGGACGGCTCATGTCGCTGATATCCAAAATCACAAACCCGCCGTGCCAGTAGCTCACGTAGAGACGGTCTCCCCGCCGGATCGGATGATGGCAGCGGTGGTTAGTGCCTTCCCAGGTCGGTTTTTCTCCGCCTGCGACCCATTGTCCCGCCATCCACCAGCGCCCCACCTCCTCGGGCCTGGAGGGATCCTTCACATCGAGAATCATGACGATATTGCCGACGTATCCTTCCACAACCGGCGAGAAATACGCATACCGGCCGTCGAAGGTAAACCGGTGGACGCCCTTGGCTGCCGCTTTGAAGAAACCGATCTCGCGCGGTTTTGCCTTATCTGAGATGTCAAAGATTTTCAGACCTCCCTGCGGCTCCTCCTTCGTCCGGTAGCGCTCGTAATTTATAAGCATGACGTCTCCGCTCACCCGGACTTTGTGCGAGTGAATCCCCTGCGGAACTTCCAGCTCTGAAACGAGACGCGGGTGTTTCGGATCTCTCACGTCAACGATCGAGGTGCCGTGCGGGGGATCTATATGCCCGACGTAGGCATACCCGTTTTCGACGACGACTGAGCCGCCCCCCGGAAGATCCATTCCGCCGACATTCTTAATCTTTTTTCTTGTTGCGAAATTCGACTTTACAGCCATCTCTTCTCTCCCGTTTAATTGGCGAACAACAAGTCGCAATCAGCTCCCGGACAGGATTGCGCCGAACTTGGCTTTCAGCTTCGCTCGCATCTCCGGGCTAACGTCGACGACGGTGGGGAACTTCCCGCGCAGTTTCCGGTCGTAAGGAACACAGGCGTCGATCAGAATTCGATTGTTGAAATTTCCAGGCAGGAACATCGGGTCTCTTCCCGAAGACCACGCTTTTTGGATCAGGTCGATGTCCGTGATCGGGTCGAACCGCGTGCACATGGCCCAGAGAACCTGGTCCAGGTCTGAACAGTCGATGTCATCATCTACCACCACCGTCCATTTCCCATTGTAAGCGCCGGCCGCGCACGAAGACGCTACGTGCAAAACGTTTCTCGCATGGCCTGGATAGCGCTGGCGTATCTGAATCACCGTGAAGCGCGTGGCCGGGCCACCTTCATGATTCCACACGCCTAGAATCTCCGGCAGGCCGCAGGCCTCAAGCGCTTTCCAGATCTCCGCGGCGCCGGCAATTCCTTTTAACAACCCCGTCTCATCCACCGGCTTGTGCTGGGGCGCGCAGGTCAGAACCGGATTATCGCGATAAAGCATCGTCTTCACGTTGATATAGGGACGGGGAACAACGTCATCGGCGTAATAGCCCATCCACTCGCCGAAAGGACCTTCGGGCTTCGTCTGCCCCGGAACCACTTCGCCCTCAACAGCGATCTCCGCGTCCGCCGGGATCGGAAAGCCGCTATAGGGGCCTTTGACGACTTCGATCGGCTCGCCCCTGAGGCCTCCGGCAAAATCGTATTCAGAAACGCCCTCCGGCAGCGGGCTTGCGGAAAGCATGTAGAGGAGAGGATCCTGACCGCATACGACAGCGACCTTCATGCTTTGCCCGCGCTCGAAATACTTGTCCCGGTGGATACGCCCGTGCTTTCCTTCCGTAATCTGACAGCCGATCGTTTTGCCGTCATAAACCTGGCAACGATACGCGCCGAGATTATACCAGTCCGAATCCGGGTCCTTTGTAATCACCAGATCTGCAGTGCCGATGTAGCGGGATTTGTCGATCTCATGGTGCAGCGGAACGGGCAACTTCAATACGTCCGCCTCGTTACCCTCCAGCACGTGGTCCAGGATTGGCCCGGTTTTGACGTACTCCGGCTTGACGAGTTTCATGTTCTGCATTCGCTCGTGGTACTTCCGGACGATATCGGCCTTTCTTTCGTACTTGAGCGGCAGGCCCAACGTCAAAGCAACTCGTTTGATAGAAGAGAACTGGCCGTAGAGAGTCCTGAATCCTTTTGGATAACCTGGAATGTCGTCAAACAGAATGGCGGGCGCTTTGCCCTTGCCGCTCTCGGTCAGCATTTGCGTGAGGGAGCCCATCTCCTTATCCCAATGAGCGCCGTTTACCTTGAGAAGCTCACCGAATTCATCGACTCTCTCAAGCCACTCTCTCAGACCACGATAGGTGATCTCCCCCTGTTCCGGAGCACCAGCCTTTTCAGCGCGAGCCATTTTATCCTCCCTGTCGCACAAAAAAGAATCGAGATGTTTACGCGATGCAGGTTAACACACGTTTGCGGTTAAGAAAACGGCCCTGATCACGTCTTATGCTTCCGTCTCTTGCCGCCCTGGAGTTTATGGCTCCAGTGTTTCCAGTACGTGCGTGCCGTGCTGCTCGTCAATCAGCTTCTCAAGCTATCGCAAGCCGGCCAGGTGAATCAACATGTTAATCACAGCCAGCAGGACAGCGGCCAGAACCGCGGTCGGAAAAAACCGATCGATCGAGAAGCCGGAAACGACCGCCGCGGCAATCCAAAGCATCAGGGCGTTGATCACAAAAGTGAATAAGCCCAATGTAAGGATATTCAGGGGCAGTGTAAGTATAACAAGAATCGGCCTGATGAGTGCGTTGAGGAGACCGAGCACCAACGCGGCAAAAACAGCCGCCAGAAAGTCGTCAATACGAATTCCTGAAATGACCCGTGACACCAGAAGCAAGGCCAAAGCGTTGAGCACCAACGTGATGATAAAATACATGATGGACCTCCTCGCCCTTCAGCCCGTGACGGGTGATTAGTCAATCCCCTATCTCTCGAATCCATCAATTGTACGCGATCGATAACGTTCGGACAAGCGACCATCCTGTGCGTGGACGGCCGATTAATGCGCCTGTCATTTGCTTTCAAGGCTATAGAGGATTTGCTATTATAGCGCCACGTCGGGCGAACCGATCCACTTCCCTGACGAAATCTGCGACTTACAAAAAGGAGGCAAGCCATGACTGATCGAAAGGAAGTCCAGGAACAAAGCGCCACAAAGATTTCACGCCGGAATGTCCTTAAGGCTGCTCTCACCGCAGGAGGCGCGGCGGCGCTCGGCTTTCCCGCGATCGCCAGGGCGCAGGGCCCCATCACGATGCGCTGGCAGAGCACCTGGCCGTCCAAGGACATCTTCCATGAGTACGCGAACGACTTCGCGAAAAAGGTCAACGACATGACCGGCGGGGATCTCAAGATCGAGGTGCTACCCGCCGGCGCGGTCGTGCCCGCCTTCCAGTTGCTCGACGCCGTGTCGAAGGGCACGCTCGACGGCGGCCACGGCGTGATCGTCTACCACTACGGCAAGAGCAACGCCCTCGCCCTCTGGGGTTCGAGCCCGGCGTTCGGCATGGACGCCAACACGCTGCTCGCCTGGC
>JACQUW010000110.1 GCA_016210115.1 Deltaproteobacteria bacterium
AGGGCCAGGGTGAGGGGGATGCAAATGTAGGAGTTCACATGTCGAGCTATTCAGTAGTGGGGCAACCCGTATACCGCAAGGACGCGGCTCAAAAGGTGACCGGCGAAGTGCTCCACGTCGGGAACATCACGATGCCGGGGCTACTGCACCTTGCGGTGCTGAGAAGCCCCTATCCCCATGCCCGGATTATTAGAATCGACAAATCGAAGGCTGAGGCGCTCGATGGTGTTGTGGCCGTAGTCACCGGCGCCGACATCGCTGCGATGCCCGGAGTCGATCCCTATTTCGGTCCCTCGTTCCGGGACCAACCGATCCTTGCCATCGATCGCGTCCTTCACGTCGGAGACCCGGTCGTGGCGATCGCCGCGACCGATCGGCGCAGAGCCGAAGACGCGCTTCAACTTGTCGATGTCGAATACGATCCTCTTCCCGCGGTCATCGATGTCCTGGAGGCGGCGCGGCCGGACTCCCCGCTCGTTCACGAGAAACTCCGGCCGGCGAAGGCCTTTGCTGACTTGGCTCACATCGAGGCGAACCAGCGGTCAAACATCTGCTATCACTTCAAGCTGCGCAAGGGAAACGTCGAGAAAGCGTTCGCCGAAGCGGACAGGATCTTTGAAGATACCTTCAGTTCCCCTCCCGCCCAGCACGTTCCCATGGAACCGCACGTCACCCTCGTCTACCTCGATGAAAATCGCAGGATCAATGTCTGGTCGGCCACGCAGACCCCTTCTTACGTCCGAACCGAGTTGTCCAATACTTTCGGCGTCCCCATGAATCGGATCCGCGTGCGGGTCCCCTATCTTGGCGGAGGTTACGGCGCCAAGCTGTATGCTAAACTCGAGCCGCTGGTCACCGCGATGGCCTTGATCACGCGGCGGCCGGTGCGCTACGCGCTCACGCGCGAAGAAGAGTTTCAGACCATTACGAAACACGGCGTCGTCGTAAAGCTCAAGACAGCCGTCAAGGACGGCCTGATCAGCGGCCGCCGATGCGAGGTTTACTTTGATACGGGAGCCTATGCCGAGATCGGACCCCGGATCGTTCACAAGTCGGGCTACACCTCCGCCGGCCCATACCGGATTCCCAACGTGTGGATCGACTCTTATTGCGTCTACACGAATAAGCCGCCGGCCGGAGCCTTTCGCGGCTTTGGCGTGCCGCAGCTCATCTGGGCTTACGATTCCCAGATGGATATCATCGCGCGCGCCTTGAAAGTCGATCCATTGGAGTTTCGGCTGCGCCAGGCGCTCGATGAAGGGGAAGAGTTCGCCACCGGCACAGCGGTCCGCTCATTCGGTCTCAAAGAATCGATCAAGCAGGCGGCTCAAGCCATTCAATGGTCAGAGCCCGCGCAGCCGCGAGATCCAGCCAGGCCGCGCGGGAAGGGAATTGCCTCGGGAGTGAAAGCGGTCCTCACGCCATCCATATCGGGAGCGATTGTCATATTGAACGCGGATGGAACCGCAACCGTACTGAGCAGCACCGTCGAGATGGGCCAGGGCTCGGAAACGATGATGGCCCAGGTCGTGGCTGAAGAGCTGGGGATCTCCTTCGACCAGGTGCATATTGTCCAACCGGATACCGACATCACCCCTTACGATACGATTACAGCGGGAAGCCGTTCGACCTATCACATGGGGAACGCCGTTCGCATGGCGGCATCCAAGATCAAAGCCGAACTGTTTGCGGTCGTTGCCGCAAAACTGGAAGTCAACAAAAACGACCTGGTCGCGGGCAATGGGCGCATCTTCGTTCAGGGAAGCGAAGAGCGGGGGTTGACGATCAGCCAGGCTTTCCTGGCGAAGTTTGGCAGTCTCGGAACCACGCTCACAGGCGAGGCGATCTGCCAGCCGACAGCTATCCCTCTGGATCCCGAAACCGGCCAATCGGCAAAATGCACCGAGTACTGGTTTCCGTCGGCGACGGCCGCCGAGGTTGAGGTCGATACCGAAACCGGACAGGTAAAGATCTTGAGTTTATTCAGCGTCGGCGATACCGGGACAGCGATCAACCCGAGACATTGCGAGCAGCAGCTCCTGGGCTCCGCGATCACCCACATGGGCCTCACACTTTTTGAAGAAATGGTTTTCGAAGAGGGCCGGTTGATCAACGGCTCGATGCTCGATTATCAGATCGCTTCGATTAAGGATCTCCCCAAAAATTTGAAACCGATTGTTGTTCAGGTGCCGCACGAAGCGGGGCCGTTTGGAGCAAAAGGCGTAGGCGAGACAGGGACGTTGACGGTCTCGGCCGCCATTGCCAACGCCGTCGAAGACGCCGTCGGCATCCGCATCCGGGAATTGCCTCTGACGCCCGAACGGGTTTTGCGTCAACTCGCCAAGCGGGGCGGGGCGGAGAGAGCGGAAGGGAAGGAAGTATGACACGCGAAATCCTGCTCCAGATCAATAACCGGGAGGAAAAGGTTGCGGTCGAGAATGCCGACACGCTGCTGGATGTTCTTCGGGACCGGCTCCAGCTCTGGAGCGTCAGAGAGGGCTGTGGCGTTGGCGCTTGCGGAACATGCACAGTTTTGCTGGACGGGCGGCCCGTAAGCTCCTGCCATTTGCTCGCGGTCCGCGCGGTAGGCCGCGAAATTGTCACGGTTGAAGGCTTAAGCCAGGGAGGAAAGCTTCATTACATTCAAGAGGCTTTTCTCGAGCAGCGAGCGCTCCAATGCGGCTACTGTACTCCGGGTTTCATCCTGGCCGTGAAGGGTCTCCTGGAGGAATACGCCAATCCCACAGACGAAGAAATCCGCGAGTATCTCTCGGGCAACCTCTGCCGGTGTGGGGCCTACGGGGACATCCTGCGCGCGGTGCGCTCCGCCCAAGAAAAGGCTCACATTAAATCTAGTGCTCTTGTTAAATAGTCTGTAAGAAGAAGGCTTTCTCTCCAACAGCCTCGCGTAAAGAAAACTCTTACCGCCTTTGCTGACGCAAGTAAATGTTCGGGGCGAGTGGATTTCAACCTGCACTCCAGACCGCTTGCGTTCATCGCAACCCTTCAAGCAGTCAGGAAAAACGATCGGCAGTTTCCCCTCGTCAGCAAAATCGGCGGAAAGTCAACGAAAAACAGAGGCGCCAGGTGACTTGACTTGCGCCGCGAAGTGCCTACCCACGAAGAGGCCACCTCTCTGATGGACATCCTGGAGGAGCGCTACCACAAAGCTCCCATCATTTTGGACACTCCAGGGCTTTCGCCCTCGCTTATGCTTCCGTGTCTGCTGGCTTTTCAACCGCCGTGACATTAGTCGCCCTCTCCGCTTTCGGCTCTAGGCTGACGCTCTTGCGCATATCATTGCCGGCCATGATCTTGATCAGAAACAATTCTGATCGATTCCTATACAGAAAAAAACGGACAGGCAAGGAGTGCCTTAACATCCTGCAACTCTCATGCGTCTGAATGTGATGGATTGCGGTCTTTCCAGACGGTTTCGTAACCGGAACACTTTGGAAATCGAGATGATAAAAACTAGCTAGTCAGTTGTTCCGTCTTGGATTTTCAGTCTCTTATCTCTTGCAGGAACCAATCCGTATTCAGGCTCCTACCCAGTCCTTTTAAACGTGCGAGATCCACCACCTGCTTTCCGACAGCGGCAAACTGCAGACCCTGAGTTCCACGGTTATCAAAGAAAGTAATATCTTCGCGACTTTTGCGACCCTGCTGCTCGCCGCTGACCAAATCCGCCAGGAATACGCTGCGCGATTCGTCTCGGTAAATCTTTTGAACTTCTTTCCTTGGAATTCTCCTCACCTCGTGCGGCTGACCGGCTATATAAGAAAAGATGCCGTGTCCTGTATAATCAATGCTTGAGCTGTGGCGGTTCTTACGTTTATCGACCGCAGCGTATAGAGTTTGCTCTCCTAGCCTCACCACGATGTCGGTTCCGGCGATCACATCATCTCCGATCTCAGACCCATTTGCATTCGTCACATGCATTCCACGTTCAATCCATTCCTTCCGAATGACCGGCGTGAGGGAGTCAGTACAGGTAGCGACGATGTCGGAGCCCCGTACCGCGTCATAGGGATGATCAACGGCTTCAACTTCGATGTGCAGGGCCTCTTGCATCTCTTTTGCATATTCCTCTCGATGAGACTTTGTTGGGCTATAAACCTTCGCTTTCTTGATTTTTCTTACCTCGCAGAACGCCATTAGATAGGTCCGCGCCATCCCTCCGGAACCGATCACTCCAACCATACCGGAATCTTCTCTAGCAAGGTATTTGACTCCGAGTCCGGCGCATGCCGCCACCCGCATATGTTGAAGGTAGCCGTCGTTAATCATCGCCAAAGGCTCACCGTTTATCACACTGAATAGGAGTATAAAGCCGCAAAAAAGGCCAGGTCTGACGCAATACTTCTCTTGAGTTGTTCCAGCTTCCCAATCTTTCCAGTAGACCATGTCGGACTTCATTCTGATAGCAAAGACTGTATTTCTACTCCCTCCCTCCATCGATCCCCATCTGAAGTATGAATCCGTTTTGGCCGAGGGAATGAAAACATCGATCCGATGCCTGTAGGTCGCATCTCCGATGGCAAATTCTTTGTATATGCTTTCAATCGAACGCATACAGTCGTTCATTTTGAGTAATCTCTTCACGTCCTCATTATCCAAATAGAGCATGCGGTGTTCCTTACTGGCGAGTTACCCAACGTCCCACGCCGCTACCTGCCTGGCCTACTAGCTCTTGGTCAGCGCAGGCCAAAAATTTCATTGAAGACCTTTGCCGTCTCATCCACATTGAGTTTGCCTGGGTCATCAATCACACGCTTGAACTGTCTAAGACGAGGAGGATCAGGCTCGACATCTTTGCGCGCAGGAATACGGGAGAAGCCGCGTATCACCTCTTGCGACTCTTTTGAAAGAACAAAATCAATGAATAGTTTTGCCGCGTTGGGATTTGGCGCCTTGGCTGCGAGCATCATAGGATAGACCTGTACGACTACTGGCTCTAAAGGAATCCAGTCAATAGGCGCTCCCCGATCCGTTAGCTCTTGAATCGAACCGGCATAGGCAATGGCAATTGGGGTTTCACCTGCTGCAACGAGCGAGGCTCTCAGAGCATTCCCGCGTTTTATGGCGGGTTGCTGAGCCGCAACTTTTCTAAGGTACGAAATAGCCTTCTCCTTGCCCCAAGCGTTCGAGAGACCAGAAATTAGCGCCCAGCCTTCCACGTCGATAGACAACTTCTGCTTTTTCCATTTTGGATTAAGAAGATCTTGATAGCCCCGGGGGAGTTCTTCTTTTCCCACCAGCTTCGTATTAAAAGCCAACACGTTGGCATTTAGAAAAACCGCATACCAATAGCCTTCCTTATCCCGTAAATCCTCAGGATACATTGTTGCTTCCAGCGAGCTGTATGGGCTTAGAAGTTCCCTTTCTCTAAGTGGCCGATAGGTCTCTCCCCTTCCCATGGCGACATCCCAGGCGTTTCTTCCGGCTCGCGTTTCAGCCAAAATCCTGTTTAGAATCACCCCTCCGCCCGCTCTCATCAGCTCAGGCTTAATGAACGGGTATTTTTTCTGAAAACGATTAACAAATTCCTTGGCGGAATCGAGATTCATCGTTGTGTACCAAACGACATGTCCCTCTCGCCTGGCTGCTTCAATGATCCGTGAATCTGGCGCTTGAGACCAGGAGCCCCTCGGCAACAGTAAAACCAACACAAAAATTGAGCACAGGGACAATCGCGTTTTACAAGACCTCCTACGTCTCCACCTACTTTCCATCTTTTGCCCCTTTCACGTTACGCATTCTATTTATAAACCCTGAAAGTCACAGGATTTGCCGAAGAACCCGCAGGTAATTCTCTCCGAGTATCTGCGCGATATCCGCTTCCTTGAAGCCGCGTTTTTGTAACACTTCCACCAGGTTGTACAGATCCTCAACCTCATCAAACCTCTTGATCAGAGGTGTTTCTGTGGGTCGCCGGTCCGGCCGATCTTCAAGCGGCCGGGGGCCGTCGTATTTTGTAAAGTCCAGGCCCAGGCCGACGAAGTCGATCCCGGCCAGGTCCGCCATGTACGTGAGATGATCCGCAAGATCTTCGACATCGGCGCCACCAGCCTTGACGTTTCTTCCAATCGCGAGAATCCCCACCAGGCCCTTTCTCGCCGCAATGGCCTTGATCTGTTCATCATCGAGCCCCCGCGGGCTTTTGTACACCGAGTTCGCGTTCGCGTGACTGACGATGACGGGACCGCCGGTCGCTTCCAGAGCGTCATAGAAGCCGGCACGGGTAAGATGGGCTAGATCGATGACCATGTTCAAGCGATTCAGTTCTTTGATGGCCGCAACACCAAATCGAGTGAGTCCCCCTTGGGTTCTCTCTTCCCAGACTCCATCCCCGAGTTCATCGCGTCGATTCCAGGTAAGCTGGATCGAGCGAAGCCCCAACCGGTGGAAATTTCGGAGATGCGCCAGATCTCCATTCAACGGCTTCCCACCTTCAAAGTGAAGCAGAAAAGAGATCTTGCCCGGCCGAACGCGGTCGGGGACGTCGGCTTTCGTCCTGATGAGGGAAATCATGCCATCGGACTGGGCCATCTCCTCCAGAAAAATGTCGATGTTCTCAAACGCGGTCTCCAAATATCTGCCGGTGTTTTGCGAGTGGGCATAGGAATCCCCGCAGATGGCATAAACACACACGTTGACGCCGTCTCGAATCAGCCGGGGGGCGATAGCGTTTCGAAGCGGGTTTTCCTCCGCCAGTGAGCGTCTGTAAAGAAGCTCATAAACGTCACGATGGCCCTCGACGATAATGAATTTGTCGTGCATCTCTGCAGCTTCCATGTCGCCCCTCGCAAAAGGAAATGCTACCGTTCCGCAGATCTTTACTTATATAATGATATTTCAGCTCCATAACCCGGAGCAGAGTATCCTCTTCAGACTTACAAGCACGGGTTCCTATCTTCTGGACAGGTATTTTTCACCAAGCTTTTTCCTCAGATACTTGGCCATTTTCTCTGGAGGAAATCCGTAGGGACCCGCTTTTCGATTTCCGCATGGCTGTGCGGGCTAAAACTTGTGCTCTGGTTCCGCCCAAACAGCTTTCCGCGCCGAGCACAAAATAAGCCGACTTGCTCATTCGCGTCAAGCACAAATCGAGAGAATCGGTGAGGACTTAAACGGCTTTCCACAGAGTCTGTGCATAACCCTGTGCACAAAGCTGGCTCCGCGTGAAATTGCAGAGCGGCGATAGCGAATTGCTAATTATTCGGTCATTGATTCTGGCAGAAATTCCGTAGACTACGTCAGTTAAGAAATTCTTGGGGGTGATATAGGAGGGATCATCATGGATTCACAGCAACCTAAGTAGAGGCACTCAAATTGCGGGGTGGCCTGGTTTAATTGACGAATTTGGGCAGCGCTGCCCATTATGAGGACCCGCAGCTTTTCTTGTTTTCAGATATGCGAAGATCGATCCTAAGAATTTCTGCTGGTCCATTTCTTGCTCTGAGAAGACTCAATTCAACTTACCCGTCCGGCCCGTATACTTCCCTTTACTAACGTGGAGCAGTTAAGAATATCGAATATTGAAAGTTGAGATTTGAAGTTAAACCGAGCTTTGACACCGCATGAGCCCCATGTTAAGAGGGGGTCTGCTTTTCATAGGAGGCGACAATGCTTTTACTGACTAATGAAGACGTCGTAAAGACTCTGACCATGGAAGAATGCATGGCCGCAGTCGAGGAGAGCCTTCGTAGACTGGCGAGAAGCAAGCTCGTACGCTGGGATGGTGGAACTAGTATAGACCTTACCGAGACTGAAGGGTTTGATAGATTCTACAGCCTTCGTTTCCTGCCAGTTTTGGACTTAGTTGAAGCCACGGCTGTATGCCGATTGAACTCTTGGGTCAGTGTAACAGTTGAAGAGAGCGGGACCTTGCGGCAATTGGTGGCACCGCTTAGTGGAAGGCCTCACTCTGGTGGCCAAAAGTCCGGATATCCCACGGGTGCGGAAAAGACCGGCTGGCTACTTTTGTTTAGCATGGAAACTGGACAGCTCTTAGCGATTATCCAAGATCGCGATATTCAAGTCATGCGGGTAGGTTCAGGCGGCGGTATCAATGCCAAATACCTGGCGAGGGCCAATGCCCAATCTGTCGGCCTCATTGGGGCTGGCTGGATGGCAAGAGCATTGCTCGTATCATACTGCGTGGCAAGAAATATTAGGACTGTAAACGTCTTTAGTCCGAATCCGAAGAGCCGCGATAACTTCTCGGAAGACATGAAATCGCAGCTCGGAATAAAAGTAACGTCAGTGTCCTCGCCGGAGGAGGCAGTGCGAGGTGCTGACATCGTGGTCTCAGCAACGAACGCGACAGAGCCTACATTTGACCCTGACTGGGTGGAGCAAGGCGCTCACGTACACTGCATTACCGGAGCAGAATACGATGAACGGCTGCTTAAAAAAGCGGATGTGATCTCCTGGATTTTCCCGCAATCCTCTCACTACGATAACACCCAAAGTGCTGCGAGTTCTATCACGCCCGTGGGCGATGACCCACAAGCGGCGAAACTTGCCGCCCGGAAACGCGGTGAATTTAGCGGATACCGTATCGCGGGAACCAAACTCTTGGAAAAGTATGCAGACAAGCGGGTCTTCTTAACTGACTTAGTGGAGGGACGCGCAGTTGGTCGGCGCGATGAAAAGCAGATCACGCTCAGCCCCTCGCCAGCAGGAGGTAGTACGCTACAGATGCACTTTGCGGCGTTAGTCCCTAAAGTTTTTCGCGAAGCAAAACTGAGGCGGATCGGTCACGAACTGCCGGACGAATGGTTCCATCAACAGACAGACATTTATCCGGCATACCGGCTAAAGTAGCACCACAATAGCAGCTAAATCGTTGATGCGTTAAACGAACGGCAGCAACTTCACTATGCAATTGAGGTTCTCACTTTTTCAACGAGCGGGCAATGCCGCGACACCCGAAAGTTGTTTAAAAAGGTCAATCATTTCGGGCTCGCGAGGCAGAGTTTTGATCGCTTTCTCTAGCCCATCGGCTGATAACGGCGTTGGATCCTCACCAGCAAGCCTTCGATACTCCTTACGGAACTCAGGCTCTTCAAAAGTCTTCCGCGTAGCCTCTTGAAGAATCTGAACGCGATCCTTCGGCGTTCCGGGAGGAAGTACATAGGGCAAACCTGTTTGCCTAAAACGAGTAAGCATCGCCAGTAGTTTGTGGTCTTTTCCGGTTTGGGCAAAGCTCCCCAGCTCGGGCACGCCTGCAAAGGTCGGATGTTTGTTTCCTCTGGGAATTTCTAGAATGGCATGGAAATTTACGGATCCCTTTTCAATCCAATCCCGGTTCCTCCGAACAACGGTATCCGCAGTGTTCGCTCTACCATCTACTTCGCCACGCACTATAGCAAGGTCAAGTTCGGGGCCACTGTAGCCCGTGACAAATCTCGGCTCTTTCATACCGACCAAATAGGCGAAGGCTCGACCTAGCGTATAAGACCAACTCCCCACGTTCTGTCCACCGATCCGGACGCCGTGCGCGGAACGGAGCTTTTCCACGTTATCGAGACCTGCATCCCTGCGCGTAAAAAGTACATACTGAGTAGCGCTATCCGGCGAGCCGAGGTAGACAAACCTATCCAGATCGTATAAAACTCCGGTCTCGCCCAGGACTGCACTGTATGCCAATCCGCCCAACATAGCGCCAATAGTTAGCCCGTCGGGAGGCACCGACCTAAAGACGTGATTCGCGGCTTTTCGCCCTCCTCCGCCGGGCATATACTCCAGAAGGACTGAAGGATTTCCTGGAATGTGTTTGCGAAAGACGGCAACGAATGCTTTGACTCGCATATCCGCAGTACCACCAGGGTCGAAAGCAAGAATCATCGATATGGTCTTCCCTTTGTAGAAAGGGCTCTGCGAGAGCGCGTGCCCGGGTGTTAAAAGGTGGCTGACCAAACAGAAGATGGTAACGATGGAGTAAAATCCGAACCGGATTGTGTTTCTCACATCCTACTCCTAAAATTCCTTAGTTCATCCAAGTGGTGCAATTTCAGTCACTATTCCAAAGGCATTCCAAAGTCAACTTGATTTATATGATTGACAGGTCGCGTCCCCTACTTCGACTGGTCCGAACAGATGCATGTTGTCGCTTACACTCCACGAAAGTGGGAATCGCATCTTGATCAGCCCTGGTTACTCATCAAGTGCGAAATGCCTATACCCGATCCTAATAACGGTTCTGAACGATGGAGCATTGATTTTTTCTTTTGCTGCGGCTGATCTGAATGCTATGGGCAATCTGCCGCCGACTGAAACCACAGTGATGTTTAGATGTTCATGACGTGGGGCCCTTCAATCTTGCGCGGGTAAACTCGCGTTGGCATCATAAAGCAGCGAAAAAGAGAAATTCACCTAACAGGCTGCGGAAAAATCCAGTTTGGATGCTAACAATGTCGGCATAGAAGGAATTCTGTAACAGTTGAACAGCCAGTTGGTCTAATAAACACCCTCATAAGGGTTATCCGCGAGCCCAAGTGGGTCCCAAGAGCAGCCATTTTCGCGTTCTTTTAGGCAAGGTCCACAAGAGTTCGCATTCTTACCAAGTTGTAGACTTCCGCCGTGAAGGTAAACATCCACCCAACTCGCAACTCCGCTCGATGCCGGGTCTTGCGCATCAAGCCTATCATCTTCAGCCATCCGAAGATTTCCTCCACCACCTTACGCCTGCTCTGGCTAATTTCCTATCCAGAGTGCCTGCTCGTGCGACGATCAATGGCCGCACCCTTTAAGGAAGAAAAGGATTGGCTACAGGAAGGCGTTTCTCAAAGAAATCATAAAGGAAGTCCGCCTCAGAGGACAGTAGGTCACTCCAGAAAAGTCACAGAATGGCAAGAAAAAAGGGGAGCTGAATCAGTTCTTTACACTGTCGGAGATGGTGGTCGCAGCAGGACTCGAACCTGCGACCTCTTG
>JACQUW010000111.1 GCA_016210115.1 Deltaproteobacteria bacterium
CTTGGTCACGACCCGTTGGAGAGAAGGAGTCCCCCAATTGGGGTATTCATAGCTCACGGTCCCGTAGGTTGAGCTTGTATCCAGGGGACCGGTGATTCGGATAATGCGGCCAAACTCGTCGTAGTCGGATGTGGTCGTTTGATTGTTGGAATCGGTCTGGCTCGTTATAGCGCCAAAGCGGTCGTCATAGACAAAAGTTGTGGCAGGGTGGCTGAGACAGTTTGTAACGGTCGCCGGATAGGTCTGGCTCGCATCGTAAGTCGTGGTTGTCGTGCAGCTTCTTGGATCGGTGACCGTTGTCCGATTGCCGTAGCTATTGTAGCCATAGGTGACCGCAGGATTGCCGGGATTTCCTTGAGGACCCGCCAGGCGGCTCTCTTCACGAATAAGCCGGCCGAGGGTGTCATACGTGAGCCACTTCTCGCGCACCGTGGCGCCCGTGTTATCGTAAAGAGCCGTCCGGGTTGGCCGGTGAATCCAGTTTGCGGCGTCAACCGTCCAATCGGTCCTCTCATCGCGCTCATCTCCTGTAAGCCCCACTTTTCCGTAGCTATAGCTCTGTGTGGGATTGCCGTAGCTTTCGTAGGCGAAGGTCTGAGCGGTCTGGTAGGAGCTCTGCTGGTCGTCATATTGATAGTTGTCCACGCGGGTTAGGGAAGCGAAGTACGTTCCCGTATAGGGGGTTGTGGTTGTCCAGGTATTCTCGACTTTAGCCCATAGCGCTCCGGAGCTGCTTCTTGTTTCGATGCGATACGGGCGGCCCTTTTTTGCCCAGTCGTCTTGGTGAAAAAAGGTGTCGGTGTAATTCCCGAGAGGGTCGATTGCCCGGACTTGGCCATGCCCCCAGAACTCATCGCCGGCTACGGCTGAGCCCCAGTAGTTAAAAGTGGTTGTCGCGTCCCAATTCAAGCCGTCGCTTACGGTTCGGGCAATCACGCGGTGCCGAGCGTGGTCGAGTGTGCCCGGATAAACATACCCGTGGATCTTTGACGCGCATGAACCGTCGGTCGTATGGCTAAGCTGCCAGTAGGGGGAACAACTCTCCTCGTCCTTTCGAACAAGGTAGAGCGGGACAAGCTGGACACCGCCCGCGAAAGCATTTGCGCTTACATAGCCGAAGAGTTTCCACTCACAGATATAGCCGTCATTGCTGTGGTCCAGTCTCCAGGTCTGGCTGCAACCGAAGTCATCGCTGTCGTCCCGAACGAGATAAACCGGAATATTGCCAAGATGCTCGTCTCCTACAAGCCCGAATTCGCGCCACTCACAGATATAGCCGTCGTTTTGATAATCTAGATGCCAGGTCTGGCTGCAACCGAAGTCGTCGCTATCATCCCGCACAATGAATAGCGGGGTGACCTTCTCGTGGGTGAAGCTTACCGTGCCGCCTATCCCGTTATTCGCGCTGGCGAGAAGGGAGTCTGCATAAGTCAAGGTAAGCGGCGGCAGGGAGGATGTCCCGTTGGTTCCGAAGATCGTCACGGATTTAAGCGTGAGATCGCCTGTCGCGCCGCCGCCCCAAGTGTAAGTGGGATCACGGTCTATGGAATAGTCGTAACCAAGAACGTACTTACGGGCCAGATTGCCGCCAACTTTAACTTCGATGGCGTCGAGGCGGAAAAGCTCGTGATAGGAGGTGTGCTGGCTTGCGCTCACGTCGGTCCAGTCATCCCTGGACGCGCGGTTAAAGCGCACTTCCCGCACGGAGCCGACGGCCGAGCCGCTGTGGTAAGCGTAGGTGATCGTGTCCGGATAGACGGCCTGGTCATAGGAAATGCCTCTATAGACGGAACTCTGCTTATAGTAGCTGTAACGAACGGATGTGCCGCTTGGGGTTGTGACCTGATCCAGCAGATACTTAAAGACGACCGGCACCTCGGTGTTCAAAGCGAAGGTAATCCCGTTGGCTTTGCTGTCCGTATTAAAGCCGAACCTATGGACGGTGCCGTCCTTGGTCGTAAGGGTCCAATAATTGGAGGTTTGGTTGTATTGGAGCTTCCAGAAGGTCTCAAGGCTCGTGTGATAGATTTTTTGCGTCGCATCCACGAGGACCAAACCATAGCTCACCCCGCCGAAGACCAGTTTGAAGGTGTCGTCGCTGGTCCCTGTGGTTCCTTTGGTGTCGCGAAGAATAAAGCCGCCGGTATCCAGGGTCCAACCCAAGCCGGTCCATTGTCCCTGATCGCGCTCATCAAGCTCGTCCACGACGCCGCTGTTGTAGCGAAGAGCGATGCTCGGCGCGACACCGGCTGCTCCGGGCGGAACTGCTATAGGAATTTCGGCCACCGCTGAGCCGGTGAAAAGATCGGTCTGAAAAGACTGTACGGAAAAGGTTGTGATCGGCGGCCCGTTTGTGCTGCCTGACTGCCCGGAGAGGATCTGGCCGGGCCCGGGCTTGGTGGACTTGGTGGGAGAGTCTGTCTGGGCGCCGGAAGAGCCCGCTTGCGGGTCCTGTGGGGGAGTCGACGTGTGAGACGCCCTCAACGGAACAGCGTGAAGAAAGAAACTAAGGATAAACAAAAGCCGCAGCAGGGAGAGAAAAGACCGTTGCGGGATTAAAGCAGCTAGGCGTCCGCTGTCCATCATTGTCGGTCCCCCCAAAGGCCGGAAGCTCAAACGGTTGGATAAATTATTTCACTTCAAATCAGCGCATATAACCTTTTTTCTAAAGCAATCTGCGCAATAAAGCCCCAATACTCCAAAGCGATCCCGCCTGTCAAGAAAAAAAATGCCCGGTGTGTCGGTGTGGCCCGGTTGCCGCCGGACTTGATATCTTGACAGTTCCGGCAAACGCATCTATTTAGGATTCTATTCCTATGCCAGTTCGACGGGCGACTCTCGGTCATGTGGCTTTGACCGTGCGGAATTTAAGAAAATCCGAGGCCTTCTACCGGGAGATTCTTGGAATGGCCGTGTCCGACCGGAATCCCAGGATGAGAATGTCTTTCCTGAGCTTCGGGAAGGAGCATCACGACGTCGCGCTCATTGAGGCAGGGAAAGGGGCCCCATCCGCTGAAAACGGGGATGTTGCCGGACTGCATCACTTTTGCGTCTATGTCGGCACGTCTAAAGAAGTCGATGATCTGGTCCCGCGGCTGAAGAAAAAGAAAATCCCGATTGTCAGCGGGCCGGAAATTCTCGAAGTGGCCCGGAATCGATCAGTCAGTTTTCTCGATCCTGATGGCAATCGCGTAGAGGTCGCCTGTAACGCCCATAAGTTCAGAAGAAAGTCACGCGAAAGATGAATCCTTCTCTTCCGTTTCTTGGGCGCCATGCTCCCTGCGCCATGCGCTTGGCCGTATTCTATTTTGAGGTGATCTATGTCTCTCGATGCTCTGCTTTCAGGTAAGGCGCTTCCTCCGAAAGACTTTTGCCTCTCTCTCATGACTGAGGTCAAGAACCGTCACGCGCGATTGCACCATCCTTTTTATCTCGCCCTCTACGACGGCAAGCTCACCATGGAGGATCTTCGCGTCTGGGCGAGAGAGGCCTGGGGAATTTTCGCTCTGAACGTTGCGATCAACACGGCCAAGCTCGTACGGTGCCAGCTTTCCGGTATCCATGATCCCGAAATCCAAAAAGAATTCGTGGACATCATTATGTCGGAGGTCGGCTACGAATACTTTGCGGGAGCGCCGAGAAAAGTTCCCGGCCATCGCGCGCTGTTTCTGCGGTTCGGCGAAAGGATAGGCATTCCGGCGGCGGAGCTCGAACGTCGCGATCGGGAGAACGATTTTCTGCCCACCACGGTTTTGGCCCGGACCGGATGGCTCGATATCGCGCTGCGCAGCGATTCCATCCTGGAGCAGGTGGCCGCGACTAATTGTTGTAACGAATATTCCAACCAGCTTACCGGTAGCCGTTTCGTGCGCGCCTTTAAGCAGCATTACGGCCTGAGCGACCACGACATCGAGATGTTTGCGGAGCACGGCGTCGCGGACACCGAGCACAGTAATATCGGTTACGACCTCGTCGAGAAGTTCGCGACAACAGCGGAGATTCAGTTGAAGGTGCTTAAGGCTCTCAGAAAAGGGCTGGGGATCTGGTGGGCGCTGACGGATGGCGTGGCGCGCGAATGCTCAAAGCCGGCTTAGAATGCGAACTTGCCGCGCATCGTTGTGAAGCTCATCGATCTATTTTAACGGCTCAGGCGCGCGGGTTTCGAGCGCAGTCACGAACCCGTGTATCCTGTTGACCTGTTCACTCGTGAGATCGAGGAATCTGAATGCCATTTTGCATCTGTTGCCATCCGGTTGAAACTCCGCTTCGATCCTTAGAACAACGCACTTAATATCGGCAATGGACGTCGACTCATCGGCGGTGACAAGGATGTCCAACGAGACGGTTCTTGTAATGAGAGAGTGAGCCGGCACGGGAAACCGCCCGAGCAGCCCGCCCATGCTGATGTCAATGACCCGGCCTTCAAGGGAGCCTTCCTCGTATCTAACTAACAGTTGCGTATTGGCCGGGTCTTCATACCTTGCAAATTTACGCCGCTCGGCTTTTTTGACCAGGCGCTGCACCTTGGCAATCAGGTCAAGCGGTGTGAAAGGTTTGACGAGGTAGTCTGAGACGCCGGCCTGAATGGCGGTCGTAATAGCCTCTACATCCGTCCTTGCGGTCACCATGAGAAAAGGAATGTTGGCCCAGGCCGAAGTTGCTTTGACTTCGAGTAGGAGCTTGTCTCCGGTCATCACCGGCATCTCCCAATCGCTGATGATCAGGTCGAAGTTCTCTTTCCCAAGCTTTGCAAGAGCGTCCCTGCCATTGACTGCTTCCTGCAGGTAAAGCTGGATACCCTGAGCCGGGAAGTGCTTTTGCAGCGCGGATTCGGTGAGGCGCAACATTGTGGCCGAATCGTCCACGAGCAGGATCTTGAGCATGTTCGTCATGGCCAATTTACAACCGTCAGTGGTCAACCCCAAAACCGCGGAGCTATAATCAAAAAGTGTGGAAATGAGAAATAGGTAGGCGTACCCTTTCGTGAACCGAAAACGAAAGGCTGCCTGGTGGAACAGGCAGAGAAAGGATACGCCGATGAGAGAAGAGCATAGGGAGAAAAAGGAGTCAA
>JACQUW010000010.1 GCA_016210115.1 Deltaproteobacteria bacterium
CGTGTGATAGATTTTTTGCGTCGCATCCACGAGGACCAAACCATAGCTCACCCCGCCGAAGACCAGTTTGAAGGTGTCGTCGCTGGTCCCTGTGGTTCCTTTGGTGTCGCGAAGAATAAAGCCGCCCGTATCCAGGGTCCAACCCAAACCGGTCCATTGTCCCTGATCGCGTTCATCGAGCTCATCAACGACGCCGCTGTTGTAGCGAAGAGCGATATTGGGTGCGACACCGGCCGCTCCGGGCGGAACTGCTATAGGAATTTCGGCCACCGCTGAGCCGGTGAATAGATCGGTCTGAAAGGACTGTACGGAAAAGGTTGTGATCGGCGGCCCGTTTGTGCTGCCTGACTGTCCAGAGAGGGTCTGGCCGGTTCCAGGCTTGCCGGGCTTGGTGGGAGAGTCTGCGTTGGTGCCAGTAGAACCGGTTTGCGGGTCCGCTGGGGGCGTCGATGTGTGGAATGCCCTCAACGGAATCGGGTGGAGAAAGAAGCTAAGGATAAAAACCAGCCGCAGCAGAGAGAGAAAAGACCGTTGCGGGATCAAAGCAGCCAGATGTCCGCTGTCCATCATTGTTGCTCCTCCGGGCCAAAGCTAACACGGTTGGATAAACTATTTCATCTCAAATCAGCGCATATAACCTTTCTTCTAAAACTAAATGCCCGAATACTCCGAAGCGATCCGTGTGTCAAGAAAAAAATTGGCTGGCTTGCCGGGAAGCCGAATCTGGCAAAGTTTTATCGCCGGCGTGCTGGCGCTGGTAAACGACTCGATAGAAAAAAAGAAGCAGGGGGAGGTGGGCGGCGCTGCCAGGGCTCGGGATGGATCAAGAAGTAAAATCAGACCTTAAATCTGCCGATGAAACACGAAGCGAAATAATCCGAACGCGAAGTTGCAACCCGGAATTCAAAGCCGGAATCCGAACTCCAAATCCCAAATCTTTTAAATTCCCCAGCCGCCGCTCAGATGAATGTTGGCGCCGTTGATGTAGCGCGCCTCATCTGAAAGGAGAAAGCGGACGGCCGACACGGCGTCATCGAGCGTTCCCACAAATCCGGCGGGGATTCTCTTGGCCATTGTTTGAAGCTCTTCTTTAGGAGCGCTTCCGGAATCGATAAAGCCCGGGGAGATGGCGTTGGCCGTGATTCCATGCGGGGCAAGAACCCGGGCCAGGGTGCGCGTAAGCACGAGGAGTCCCACCTTAGCGATGTAATGGGCCGTGAGTTGAGGCTGAGCAATGAGCTGATCGGCATTTGCCATGCTAAAGCAAATCATGCGTCCGCATTTGCGTTCGATCATACCTCGAGCGGCCGCCTGAGTCAGGTAAAAGAAGGAATGAAGATTGCTGTCGAACATTGAGCGCCAGCCCTCGATGGTCTCCTCTAAAATCCCAATGCGGTGATAGGGACCGGCGCAGTGAATCAAGGCGTCGATTCTTCCCCATTCTTTTTCCACGTCACCGATGAGCCGCTTTGAGGCTTCGGGGTCAGAAACATCGCATTCCATGGCCGCCCCCCGAACTGAGCCGCTCTTTTGAATCGCGTCAAGCACTTCTCCAGCCTCTCGGGCACTTTTGCGGTAGCAAATGGCCACGGACCAATTGCGACTCGCCAGATCCAACGCTACAGCCCGTCCGATGCCGCGCGCGCCTCCTGTGATCAACGCAACTTTGCCATCCATTGTTCTCTCAAGCCTCCGTTTTTCCGGCAAAAGTTCCGCCCGCTCGGGGCGGACTGCCGTCATTACTTTTAATTGTTGCGTCCTCAGCCGAAGCAAACAGTACGGCTCAGGCCTGGTTCCTACTATAGCAGACCCCCAGGCGAGAAACAGAACCTACGACATTTCGGGTTCTGGTTCGCTCTAATCAATTATGGTAGATATGGAATAGACAAATGAGCCCCGACATCATTACATTTGAAAGCCGGCCGCCACTGAAAAATCCGGTACTGGTGCTCGCCTTCAGCGGGTGGAGTGACGCAGGCGCTTCGGCGACCGGCGCGGTTCGTTACCTGGCGGACCAGCTCTTCGCGACTAAATTCGCGAGCATTGATCCCGAGGAATTCTACGACTTTTCTGTCCAGCGCCCGCTGGTTCGCCTTACGGAAGGCTTGGAAAGGCAGATCCAATGGCCTTCCTACGATCTCTCGCAGGGTGGCGGAATCGGCATTGACCGCGACTTTGTTTTCGGGGTTGGCGCCGAGCCTCACCTGCGCTGGAGGACGTTTTGCGACACAATTCTGCGACTGGCTAAAGAGTGCGGGATAGACCGCATCGTTACTCTCGGGGCTTACCTCGATGAAGTTCTCTATACGCGGCCGGTTCCATTGACCGGCTTTTCCTCAGACGCAAAGCTGATGGCGGAATTGGAGCTTCTACCATCCCGCTATCAAGGACCGACGGGTATTATCGGCGTTATCGGCGACGCTTGCCGAAGGGCGGGACTGCCCCACTTGAGCTTGTGGGCCGCCTTGCCGCACTATCTTTCCGCTTCCCCGAATCCGAGGGGAACCCTGGCTCTCGTCCTTCGGCTGAGTCAGTGGCTGGGTTTGAGAGTTGATACAGGCCCGCTGGAACGGGCCGCCGCCGATTTCCAAAATAAGATCCACGACGCTGTCAGCAGCGACGCGAATCTTTCTGCTTTTATACGGGAACTGAAGAAACGGGAATTCGAGCAATAGGGCATTTGACCCTTGATTTTACCGATTCCCGCCCCGGTGGTCGCTCGCCGGCGAGAAGGCAGAAGCCGGCATCTCATTCTCCTGCGCTGTTTGAGTCCAGAGCTAGGGCCGACTTGGGTTGGCCTCAGGAAAAAAACCTTCGCCCGACGTGGAACAATTCGTGGCGCGAGATCTGTTGAATGAGCGCCTTAAAGAGATGGGGCGAAAGCCACCGAAGTGAATGGGTGAAATATAACAATGCCTATGCCGGAAAAGGATGCGTGTCCCCGACGAAACAGCAGCGTAAGACCCAACAGGTGATCGGTGTCATTTCAGATACACACGGTCTTGTCCGGCCCGAAGCATTACAGTGTCTGCAACGGGTAGAGTTCATCATCCACGCCGGGGACGTTGGAAAACCCGCGGTAATTCAATCGCTGCTATCGATTGCTCCGGTCGTCGCCGTCAGGGGGAACAATGATAAAGGAGAGTGGGCGCGAAAGCTTCCGCTGACGGAAGTTGTCCAGGCCGGTTCATCCCGGATCTACATTATTCACGATCTAAAAGAGCTCGATTTCAACCCCAGAGACGCAGGTTTCCAAGTCGTCATCAGCGGCCATTCTCATCGCCCTTCGGCAGTGCAGCGCAACGGCGTGCTGTTCCTGAATCCCGGCAGCGCCGGGCCCCGGCGTTTTAAGCTGCCAATCACGGTAGCCCGCCTTCATTTGAAAGGCCCATCTGCAGAGGCGGAAATCGTAAAATTAGATGGTCCGTCGGTTCTAGGATGAAGGGCCGTTACGACGACTGCTCGATGAAAGGGATTTTTCTTGACTTTTATCTTATCGCGGGCTAAAGAGAAGTAGCCTTTTAACCCAGTCCGGCGAGACTGGAAAGGGTCCGATGTAACAGAACAACAAATTTATCCCCCCTCGGCGAATCCGGTGGGGGTTTTTTTTGCCCATGAATCAGGAAAAACAAGTCTTGCTTAAGGCGGAAGAAATCCAGCGAATCGTCAGCCGCATGGCCCATGAGATCGTGGAGAAAAGCGGTGATCTTCATGAGCTTGCGCTGATCGGGATCCGCTCCCGTGGCGCCCATCTCGTGCGCCGGCTCGCGAAAAAGATCGAGGAAATCAGCGGGGTCGCGGCGAGTGTGGGCGATATCGACGTCACGCCGTATCGGGACGACGTGAGGAAATCCGACCGGGCTTTGGCGAGCCCCACTCCGACGATTCCGATTTCGATTGAGGACAAGACTGTCATCTTGGTGGATGACGTTATCTATACGGGACGCACGGTACGCGCCGCGCTGGACTTATTAAGCCAGGCGGGGAAATCAAAACGGATCCTGTTGGCTATCCTGATAGATAGAGGAGACCGGGAACTCCCCATAAAGCCAGATATCGTGGGGAAGAACGTGCGAGCTGACAACTCCGAGCGGGTCAATGTCATGCTTCAGGAATCGGACGGGGTCGATGTCGTTACACTCACCGAGAGCCGGCCGAAGAGGAGCCTGCTTTGAAAAAACGGGACTTCATCTCCATATCCGATCTTGCCAATGACGAAATCGAAGAAATCTTTCGGCTTGCCGACCGAATGCTTGATCGTGCCGGTCCGGAAGCGAAATTTTGCGCCGGGAAGATCATGGCAACGCTTTTTTATGAGCCAAGCACCCGGACGCGCCTTTCCTTCGAGTCCGCAATGCAGAGGCTCGGGGGATCGGTGATCAGCTGCCCGGACATGAGGTTTTCCTCCACGGCCAAAGGTGAGACCATCGCGGATACGGCGCGGGTCGTCGCGAGCTACGCAGACATTCTCACCGTCAGGCATAACTGGGATGGGGCCGTTAAGGCAATGGCGAAGTACGCGGATGTTCCCGTGATCAACGCCGGCGATGGAAGTCACGAGCACCCGAGCCAAACACTATGTGACCTCTATACCCTGAGGAAAGAAAAGGGAAAGCTCAAAGGCATGACCGTGGTGCTATGCGGCGACCTCAAGCACGGAAGAACCGTTCATTCACTGCTCTACGCGCTGGCTCGGTTTGGCGCTCACGTGGTGACCTTAGGGGCGCGAGGGATGGAGATCCCTCAGTACGTCGTCGAAAAGCTGGAGCGGGAGTACCATTATAGCCTCGCTCCGATGGCATCGGATGATCTCCAGGCTGTTGTTAGCGAGAGCGATGCGGTTTATCTGACTCCCAGCCAGCCGCATCAGCTGGCTCTATTTACCCAAGTCGACCCGGAGATGCAAAGCCGTCTTAAGAACTTGGCTTCACGCCTGAAGTTTGACGCCCTCTATATGACCCGTAAACAGAAGGAGCGGCTGAAAGAGGGAGGCGAAGGAGAGGGCAGGGAGTACCCCAGGATCGGTGAGAGATTTTTACGCGAAAGAAGATTCAAGGACACGGTCGTGCTGCACCCATTGCCGCGCGTCGATGAGCTCTCCCCGGAGGTCGATAAGGATTGGCGGGGTATCTACTTCAAGCAGGCGGCCTATGGGGTTCCGGTGCGGATGGCGCTGCTAAAATTCTTGTTCGACGCGTTGGAAAGCCGGAAGGCAGTCGGAAAGCACAAGACCGTAAACCTCTTCAAATCTCCGGAGCCGATCGGCCCTCAATGCCTGAACCATAACTGCGTGACCCGGACCGAACCGGTTTCCGCGGAGCCACGGTTCGAAGCCTTGTTCGCGGGTGGGGGAGGCGGCTTTGTTTTAAGGTGCTGCTACTGTGACCACCAGCTCAAAGTTCAGTACGTAGGCCATACCCGGCCAAAAAGGTATTGTTCTTACGACAGCTCGCTTCTGGAGGCCGTGCAGAGATGGCTCATGCAAGGGGAGTTGGCGATCTTTGATTCGTTAAAGCAAGCCGAAGAACTCGGCTACGAGCCCTACAAGGTCGGGCCTCAGCGCATCATCATGGATGAGGCTGACATCCGGCGCAGCATCGAACAGATCAGCGATCAAATCCTTGCGGGGACCGGCGAGCGTGACCGGCCTTTGATCCTTGGCGTCCGCTCCAAAGGAGCCGTTCTCGCCGGGCGGATTGCCGAGCAGTTGAAAGTGCGAAGAAATCGAGACTTTGAACTGGGCGAAATTGAAATCTATGGGACAGAAGAGGAGATAAAGCGGGTGCCTGCGTCAATCTCCGAGACGGAGCGGGAGCCTATCAATCTCAAAGATCGGGCTGTCATCCTGGTGGACGACGTGATCCATACGGGCAGGACCATTAAGAGCGCTTTGAGCATCATATTCAAATCGGGCCGGCCTCGGTCGGTCCGTCTGGCCGTTTTGGTTGACCGGGGGCATCGAGAGGTGCCGGTTAAGCCCGATTATGTCGGCAAGCACATCCCAAGTTCCGATAGGGAAAGAGTTCGGGTCAAGCTCCGGGAAATAGAGCAGGACGAGAAAGACAAGGTGTTGATTTATTCCGTCATAGGCCCCGATGGCGGCCAGCCGCCACCCGATCTTACCGCCGAGGCAACCGTATCATGAAAGCTTTTCTGGCATTGGCCGATGGCAGGTTCTACATGGGCCGGTCCTTTGGAGCCGAGGGCGAGGTGATCGGCGAGGTGGTTTTCAACACGAGTATGACCGGTTATCAGGAGATCTTGACCGACCCCTCTTACGAGGGACAGCTCGTAGCGATGACCTACCCGGAGATCGGTAACGTCGGGGTGAATCCTGACGATGTGGAATCACGCAAACCTTTTGTCAAAGGATTCATCATCAGGGAATATTCGCGGATTCCAAGCAACTGGCGAGCGACTCAACCCCTGCACGACTATATGAAACAGCATGGAATCGTCGGGATCGAGGGAATCGATACGCGTTCCCTTGTGCGGCACTTGCGGGACCACGGGTCTCAGGAGGGAGTGATCTCAACCCTGGATACTGATCCTGAAGCGCTGCTTGCCAAAGCCAGATCCTGGCCCGGTCTTATTGGAAGAGATCTGGTGAAAGAGGTGACATGCCGGGAGCCTTACGAATGGGATGAGGGAAGCTGGAATTTGGAAAAAAGATACCGAAAAAAGAAACGATCCCGAAAGTCAGTATCCGAGTCTCAAGGCTTTTTTGTTGTGGCGTACGATTATGGGATCAAGCTCAATATTTTAAGGAACCTTGTCCAGTGCGGCTGTCGGGTTAAGGTGGTCCCCGCCTGGACTCCGGCTGAGGAGGTCCTGGCGGAAAATCCGGACGGCGTTTTTCTCTCGAACGGGCCTGGAGACCCGGATGCGGTGCCATATGGCAAAGAGAACGTTAGAAATCTGATCGGAAAAAAGCCGATCTTTGGGATCTGTTTGGGACACCAGATCCTGGGGCTCGCGCTGGGAGGAAAAACTTACAAGCTCAAATTCGGCCATCACGGCGGCAATCAACCCGTGACGGATCTGACCACTGGAAAGGTGGAGATAACGACTCAAAATCATGGCTTCGCAGTCGATGCCGGTTCGCTCAAAGGCGCCGTAGAGGTCACGCACCTCAACCTCAACGACAACACCGTCGAGGGTCTCGCTCACCGAGAGCTTCCGATCTTCTCGGTTCAGTATCACCCGGAATCCTCCCCCGGCCCGCATGACGCCAGTTACCTGTTTCAGAGATTTGTGGAGATGATGGAGAAGCAGCGCAGCCAACGGTAATGCCCAAGCGAACCGACATCAAATCGATTCTTCTCATCGGCTCGGGACCTATCGTTATCGGGCAGGCGTGCGAATTCGACTATTCCGGGACTCAGGCCCTGAAAGCGCTAAAAGAAGAAGGCTACCGGGTCATCCTGGTGAACTCCAATCCGGCCACTATTATGACCGACCCCGGCTTTGCGCACCGGACTTACATCGAGCCGATCACGGTCGAAATCATAGAGAAGATCATTCGCAGAGAGCGACCGGATGCCTTGCTCCCGACGCTGGGAGGACAAACCGGGCTGAATATTTCTATTGACCTTGCGGAGCAGGGCATCCTCGATCGCTACGGCGTGGAGATGATCGGAGCCCGCCTGGAGTCGATCAAAAAAGCCGAAGATCGCGATCTGTTTAAAGAAGCGATGAAGCGAGCGGGACTCGACCTGCCGCGGAGCGGTTATGCCCGGAGCGTGGGCGACGCCCTAAAAATCCAGCAGAAGTTGGATTTCCCCGTGATCATCCGCCCATCGCGCACTCTCGGTGGAAGCGGAGGCAACTTTGCTTACGGTCCTGAGGAGTTCAGGGAAGTCGTCCAGTGGGGCTTGAACATTTCTCCTGTTCACGAGGTCTTGATTGAGGAGTCTGTCCTGGGTTGGAAAGAATTTGAGCTGGAGGTCATGCGCGACCACAGGGATAACGTGGTGATCGTCTGCCCCATCGAAAACTTTGATCCGATGGGCATTCACACCGGGGACTCTGTTACGGTCGCCCCGGCGCAGACCCTTACGGACAAAGAGTACCAGATCATGCGCGACGCGGCGCTGAAGGTGATTCGGGAAATCGGGGTCGATACCGGAGGATCGAATATTCAGTTCGCGGTGAATCCTCAGGACGGTCGCTTAGTGGTGATCGAGATGAATCCCCGCGTGTCGCGAAGTTCAGCCCTTGCCAGCAAGGCAACGGGATTCCCGATCGCGAAGATCGCCGCCAAGCTCGCTGTGGGCTACACTTTGGATGAGATCCCCAACGACATAACGCGCGAGACGCCGGCCTGCTTTGAGCCGACCATCGATTACGTTGTGGTCAAGATTCCGCGCTTCACGTTTGAAAAGTTTCCCAAGGCGGAAGATATTCTCACGCCCCAGATGAAATCTGTCGGGGAGGCCATGGCGATCGGGCGCACGTTCAATGAGGCTCTGCAAAAAGCCATGCGTTCTCTGGAGATCGGTTCCTACGGATTTGAAGCGAAGATCCTGCCGGGAAGGCAAAGCGACCTGGAAATTAAAAAACTTCTTCATCAAAAGCTCGCGATTCCCAACGCTCAGCGACTCTGGTACATCGGCGACGCGTTCCGTCTGGGAATGCCCCTGTCGGAAATCCATCAACTCACCCGGATCGATCCTTGGTTTCTTGAAAAGATCCGCCAGATCATCGAGGCGGAGGGGGAAATCGAAAGAACTGAAAGAGGAGAGTGGGGCGAAGAATTTTTTCGCTTCTATAAGCAAATGGGGTTTTCCGATCGCCGTCTGGCTTCTCTCCTGAACCGGCCCGAGGATGACGTTCGCGCGCTCAGGCTCCAATACGGGGTCAGAGCCGTGTTCAGCAAGGTGGATACGTGTGGCGCGGAGTTTGTCGCCCATACGCCGTACCTCTACTCCACCTATGAGGGCGAGGA
>JACQUW010000103.1 GCA_016210115.1 Deltaproteobacteria bacterium
CGGGCCGCGGCCGACCTGCCTGTGCGCCCGCCTGCCAGGGCGCGGGCAGGTGTCCGCACGCAGACAGGTGGGCAGGTACCATGAGTCGAACCGCGCTCATCGGACGTCCGCGGCCCTCTCCCTTACGCCATTCGGCTGAAATGAAAGCCGCTGCCCGGTCTGCGAGCGCGCGCATCCGACCTGCCTGCCAGCAGGCAGGTAACCGGCGGTGGGAATGACCACTGGCCCATTGCGCGCGCTCGTAGAGCGGGGCGCGGCTTTCATGGTCCATGGTGATCCTTCCAGATGATGAATATTCCTCCGAAAAGCAGCTCGCGACCTTGGTCGGCGGGCCCAGGGCGCGCGCCTGTCATTGATTCGGTACTTTCACCAGGCGCAAGCTTTTGATCGCAACTCTGTCGCCTCTGTCCTGCTGGGCCTGCAATTCCACTGTAAGTTCTCTGAGCTCCCACCCCTTCTGGGAAGGCAACCGGTCCTCGTCCGGGAGAGGCTTCACATCGAGGCGCCAGCGATAACCGCCACCGATTGAGCCCTCCTGGCTCCCGCTCGGCATTTCGCGGCGGGCCCACAGGTTATCCATGACCTGCCGGCTATAACTGACCGCCTCGGTTCTGGCGAAACTTCTCGCCCCCAGACGCAATCCTTGAGAGAAAATCTCCAGGAGCGTCACGATCCCCAACCCGACAATCGCGAGCGCCACAACCACCTCAAGAAGCGTGAACCCCGCTTCAGACTTACCCTGAACGATGAAAGCTACACCTCGACCGAGAGGCGCAAAGGCCTCCGACCAACCTCGGACCGAAGGGGCGGGCCTGCAGGTCGCAGACGTAGAACCGAGCAGGTTTTGGAAACCACAGACTGAGAGATAACCGATCTTGGAGCCTCGAGGCAGTAGCCCATCGGCTGCGATCGGAAGGCGTGCCCCTGAGGGAGCCGTCTTTGGGGGACTAAGATTGGAAATTCGGATTTTCATTTTCCTCTGATCACCACAACTTTTCCTAACAGCGGCTCCATGCGAATAAAATAGGCGGAACCTCGACTACCTGAGATCGTAATCTCTCCGCCCAGCGAGCTGCCGTTCGGGTAAAAAACGAATTGTGTCGACCCGTTCCCCACCGGCTCTCCTCCGTCAATTCCCACGATCTGCACGTCCGGCGCCAGGAAGACCTTCTTACCTTGCCCTACCGCATATGCGTTCTCGTACGGATCCACAACAAGGCGCTGCAGGGCACTTTGATAGATCGCCCGATGATGCAGGTCTCGAGCGACCGCTGCAATCTCCAGAGCAGATCGCCTTAAATTCCTTTCCTTGAGGCCGCTCTCAATGGCGGGCAGAACGAGAAGGCCGCCCATAACCAAGAGCATGAGAACAAGCAGAAGTTCTAGAAGGGAGTAGCCGTTGGGATTGAAGAGGCAAATTCGAAAATGGAACGTGGATAATTTTACTTTCTTCACCTCGGCTCTTGCGTGGTCTGTCGCCCTGCCGAACCTGTAAGGGCCACCCCAGTTCCCCTCAACCCGGCTCGGGAATTAGCTCTCCCAGCTCGTGACGTCGCGATTGTCTCCTTCACCCCCAGGAGCTCCGTCAGCGCCGTAGGAGAGCAAATCGTACGGGCCATGTTCGCCCGGGCTCCGATAGACATACGGTTTGCCCCAGGGATCCAAAGGCACCTCTTTTTTCAGATAAGGACCATCCCACCGTTCAATTCCGCCACTTTGACGCCTCAACGCTTCAAGGCCTTCCTGGCTCGTGGGATAGCGCCCAACGTCCAGACGAAATGTGTCCAGGGCCGTGCCCAAGAGTTCGATCTGCGCCCGGGCGGCTTTGAGTTTTGCCTTTTCTTCCTGGCGCACAAATCGCGGCGCCACCAGAGCGGCAAGCAGACCGATGATCACCATCACGACGAGAAGCTCGACCAGCGTAAAGCCGCGGGCTGAGACAGAGATCCGAAACAGAGATTCGATCGGGTTTTTTTTCCGATATCTCTCTCCAAGTCCATTTTTTTCAAAAAGGGAGTTCATTGATGCTAAATATAGCTAACAGCATAGAAATCACAACGACGGCAATGACCGACCCCATTCCGAGGATCAGCGCCGGCTCCAAAAGAGCCGTCAGCCGTTGCGTCGTCCGCTTCACCTCCTGATCGTAATAGTCCGCCACATTGACCAGCATCGCTTCCAGCCTTCCCGTCTCTTCCCCGACGGCGATCATCTGCAGCGCGAGCTCGGGAAAAACCGCGCTCTCGGTAAGAGGTCCAACCATTCCTTTACCCTCTCTAACCCTGGCTTGGACCTGAGCGATCGCGCGCGCAATAATGGAATTTCCCACGACTCCCTGGACTGTGCCTAATGCCTCCAAAAGCGGAACTCCTCCTTTAAGGAGCGCTGAAAGCGTCCGCGCAAAGCGCGCCGCCTCAAGCTTGCGCCAGAGATCTCCGAAAAGCCAGAGGTTCAGCCGCCAGCGATCCCATTGAAGCCGTCCCTCGGGACTTCGCACGAAAAACGTCAGCCCGGCGGCGCCCACAACCCCCACGAGAAGAGCCACCCAACCATAGCGTGTCAAGCCGGAACTAAACTCTATCAGCATCAGCGTCACCCATGGAAGGGCCTGATGGACATCCTTAAAGATCAACGAAAATTTGGGTATCACGTAAATGAACAGCACGAGCAGCGACAATCCTGCCGCGGTCGCAAGAAGCACAGGATAGGTCAATGCGGATTTCAGATCCTCTTTCAGACTCAACGATCTCTCCAGATAATCGACCAGGTGGCGAAGAACTCCTTCGAGGATTCCACCGGCCTCTCCCGCGCGGATCATATTCACGTAAAGCCTGGGAAATACCGGCGACTGCTCAGCCATAGCCGCAGCCAGTGATTTTCCGGCCCGAACGCCTTCCAGCAGACGACGAACGGTCTTCTTAAACTCCTCACCTTCGACCAGGTTGGAAAGCACCGAAAGGCTTCGGTCGAGAGGAAGTCCCGCCGCCAACAGCGTGCTAAGCTCCTGAGTGAAGTGAAGGATTTGCTTCTCCTTTATTTTCTTGTGAACAAAAAAGGTGAGAGGGGCGGGCAAACTCCTCTGATCCTCCTCGCCCGGAGGCGCAATCCTTAGGGGGATGAAGCCCATATCATGGAGCCGGGAAACGACTCCATACTCCGCCTCCGCTTCCATGGTCCCTTCGACCACCTTTCCCGATGAATCAGTCGCGCGGTATTGAAATAAGGCCATATCCCTAGACAACTTGGATTTCAGCTCTCGATAAAAATCCGCAATCCGAAATCCAAACTGCCCCTATCCTTCTTCTCTCGTCACTCGCAGCACTTCCGAAAGCGTGGTAACGCCCTGGGCAACTTTATCTAATCCATCCTCTCTCAGGGGGCGCATGCCCTGAGAAATAGCCAGGTTGCGGATCGAGGCCGCGTCTGACCGTTGGACGATGAGCTTGCAGATCTCTGCTGTTGCGGGCAGAAGCTCAAAGATACCGATGCGCCCAAGATAGCCGGTGTCACTGCAGGCGTCGCAACCCTGAGCCTCCCAATGGATCTTTGGCGGCTCGCCGGTAAAGTCTTCCACTTTCGCGCTCGCATACTCGACCTCTTTTCGGCAGCTCAGACACAGCCGGCGCACCAGTCTCTGGGCCAAAACGCCTAAAAGGGAAGATGCGAGAAGATAATCCTGGACTCCCATTTCCAGGAGCCGGGATATGGCCCCCGCGGCGTCATTCGTGTGCAGCGTGGAGAAGACCAGGTGACCCGTGAGCGCCGCCTGCACGGCGATCTCAGCCGTTTCAAAATCCCTTATCTCTCCGATCATGATGACATCCGGGTCCTGACGCACGATCGAGCGAAGTCCATTGGCGAAGGTGAGGCCGATTTGAGGCTTGACCTGAATCTGATTGACGCCGCTTAGCTGATATTCGACCGGATCCTCGATTGTGATGATCTTTTTTCCCGGGTCATCGATCTTCTGCAGGGCCGCGTAAAGGGTTGTTGTCTTCCCGCTTCCCGTGGGGCCGGTGACGAGTAGCATCCCGTGCGGCTTGGAGATCATCTCACTGAAGCGCTGCAAAATCGCGGGCGGAGGCCCCAGAGATTCAAGATCGCTGAAAATCTGCGCGCGCTCCAGCAGGCGGATCACGATGCTCTCTCCGTACAGCGTGGGAATCGTTGCGATGCGCAGATCCACGTCCTTGCCGGCTATCTTAACTTTTATTCTGCCGTCCTGGGGCAACCGTCGCTCGGCGATATTGAGGCGGGCCAGGATCTTTAAGCGGGAGACGATAGCCGCCTTCAGCTGGCGCGGCGGCGGATCCACCTCGTGAAGAATACCATCGATCCGGTAGCGCACCTTGAGCTGGCTCTCGAAAGGCTCAATGTGAATGTCAGACGCGCGGCTTTCCAGGGCACGATTGAGAATTTGATTGACCAGGCGAATCACCGGCACTTCTGAGGCCATGTCGCGCAGGTGCTCGACTTCCTCCTCATCCACCACTGCCTCAGCCTCGCGGACCGCAGGCAACCCTGGCAACGGTTCAGTGGCATAGCCATTGCCGAAGAGAGCTTCAATCCGTGCCGTGATCTCTTTTTCTTTGGCCAGAACAGGCCTCACCCGAAGCCCCGTGGCAATCTCTAAAGCATGGAGTCTGGGGAGGTCTGTCGGATCTGTAATGGCGACAAGAAGCTCTTGCTCTTCGACTTTAAGCGGGGCGATTCTGCTCAGCTTGAGAAAATCGACTGCATCCAATAACTGCTCTATCGGCAGGGGAGTCAAAGGAAAATCCTTCAATGACACTTGGGGAATACCGAAATGATCACTCAAAACCGGCAGTAAGTCGTCTTCGGAAACAAATCCCAGCTCGACCACGAGCCGAGTAAGCCGGCTTTGCTGCTCTTGCTGCAGCTTGAGCACCCGCTCCAGCTCCTCAGCCGAAACGAGCCCTCGCTCAACCAGTCTTTCTTTTAACGTCGGATAACTTTCCATTCTTTCCAATCATTCCTTGACTCAAAATTCTCTTCCGCGGTCGGGATCAAGTTTTGAAGAACCATCATATCAAATTAGAAAGAGTGGTGAAAACCGCCGGATGACCTTATTGTCTACTGCCGGTTCCCAGTGAGGCTGCCGGTCAACCGGCAATTCTCACCCAGGATTTGCCCCGAGATGTCAATGGTGAGAGTATTTCCCGCTAGAGATCCGGTAAAGCTCCCGTCGCCGCTGGCGACGGAAACCCCATTGGCCCTGGAGTTAAAGGTGAAGCCGCCGTTTACATCATTTAGAGGAACAACCGTCCCGGAGACCGAAATGGCCAGCGTGAAATTGATCCCGTCC
>JACQUW010000104.1 GCA_016210115.1 Deltaproteobacteria bacterium
ACTCGGCGGGACGAGTGGAGCAGCCATACTGTTACCCTTGACGTTTGTCATGCCTCCCTCCTCGGCCATCGTCTTTCTCTCCTGCATCTACTGGGGCGCTCTCTTTGGGGGCGCGATCACTTCAATTTTGTTCAATATACCCGGAGAGCCATGGTCCGTCGCCACGATGTTTGACGGTCACCCCATGGCGAAATCGGGCCGTGCCGGACAGGCCTTGGGATCAGCCTTTGTGCCCGGTTTTTTTTCCGCTATGATCGCGGTGCTTCTGTTCACTTTTTTTGCGCCTCCCTTGGCCGAATTCGCACTACGTTTCGGTCCACCTGAGAACTTCGCTGTGCTTCTTTTAGCCTTCAGCACCTTTACAGGCCTCGGTGGCGGCTCGCCGGCAAAAGCTTTGGCGGCGACGGCGATCGGTTTCATGCTTGCCACTGTAGGCCTGGATTTTGTAACCGGAAGACCCCGGCTGACCTTTGGCTCTATCACTATGTTAAGCGGTTTTAGTTTCATTACCGTGTCTATCGGTCTTTTCGGCATCGGCGAGATCCTGCACTCCGCCGAAGAGACACTGGCGATTAAAGGAATACGGGCAAAGGTCGGCCTGAAAGATTTTTGGTTAGTTCTGCGGACTATAGCGCAGCACATTGTCAGTTTCTTGACCGGGTCACTGTTAGGCTTCTGGATAGGAATCATGCCGGGGACCGGCGCTACACCGGCCTCGTTTCTGAGCTACGGCCTGGCGAAGAAATTTTCCCGCCATCCGGAACGGTTTGGGACAGGGATACCGGAAGGGGTGATGGCTACTGAAACGGCGGCTCACGCGGCCGGAATCGGCTCTCTTTTACCTATGATTACACTGGGCATCCCAGGCTCTCCAACGGCTGCAGTGATTCTCGGTGGCCTGTATATTTGGGGACTTCTCCCAGGTCCTCAGCTTTTCATAGAGCAAAAGGATTTCGTCTGGGGGCTGATCGCCAGCATGTATATTGGGAACGCGATGGGAGTCCTGCTCTGCTTGTTTCTCGTTCCCCTCTTCGCAGCCATCATGCGGATTCCCTCTCCGATCTTGACTCCGATCATTGTTCTGTTGAGCATGATTGGGGCCTACGCTGTCAATAATTCGACCTTTGACATTTGGCTGGTTTTTCTTTTTGGATTGATTGGCTACATGTTCAAAAAACTGAATTACCCTCTTGCTCCATTGGTTGTGGCTCTTGTTTTAGGAGACATGACGGAGGAGGCGTTACGCCAGAGTCTAATACTATCCGATGGGTCGATAGCCGTGTTCTTCACCCGACCTATTGCTGGGACGTTAATGGTCTTTTCGCTCTTCCTTTTTTTCCTGCCAGCCCTGCAGCTTTTGTGGCGGCGGGTGATGAGTTCGAACTCAGCGGTGGCGCGGCTTATCAAGCCCATTTCTTTTCGGTAGGAAAGACATACCAAGTTTGTCGATAATCAACGAAGTATCTTGAAAATCCTCGATTGACCTTGTTCTGTGAATTATCTTTACTCGCAAAACCTTTCTTCGCATTGACAATGTGAATATTCTGTACGTAGAGTGCACGCCTTAAAACGGGTATTCATTTTTCACCGCTTGGTTTCCCGGCGGATATTTTCCTTGGCATGCCAATTGCGATAGTCATTTACGCTGGAGCAATGTCCAGAGCTGCATCACCGTCGTTTTTAGAGCTGGACTGAAACTCCCCCACTCGAGACAGGGAAGCACGAGATATGGTTCATAGAACAACCGGGCGCGCCCAGATCCATCCAACAGGTGCAAAGTTCTTGCTTAGCCTGCTTACGACTATCACTTTGGTTTTCTTGAGACCCTTCCCGGCGACAACCGAAACAGTTTTCGGACCGCCCCTCTCCATTCAGGAACTGACCCGGCGGGCGAAAATTGTGATTATCGGGACAGTGGCGGATATCGGAAGCGAGTGGGATAAGTCCAAATCGGTCATAATGACGCGCGTTCAGGTTTTAGCGGAGGAATCCCTCAAAGGGTTAACCCAACCTGTGGACCGGGTGGAGTTCTTTCAACTCGGCGGCAAGGTTGGGGAGATCACCAGCGTTGTCGGCGGAGCGCCGTTTTATAGGGAGGGAGAGCGGCTGTTGCTCTTTCTTACGCGCCACGAGGATGGAACTTTACGTGTCATAGGCCAGTTTCAAGGGAAGTTTGATGTGGAACTGGACCCTGTATCGGGCGCGGAAATGGCCCTACGTCGCCTTCCGGGCTCGGATAAAGTTTTTGACCGCATGCCCCTCGATCAAGCCCGCTCTGAGGTTCTCAAGGTTAGGGGCCAGGAGGGCTAGCGAGACTAGCAGGGTGACGGATCAGCGAAAGGGAGAAGTCATTAAATGAAGAGAATCAAATTATTCTTGGCCACGAATTGGTTTTTTGTAGTTGTATGCCTCGGTTTTATCGCAGCCTGGATCGTCTCTGAAATCGTATTCGGAGGAGCTTTATAGAAACCGGCCCAAGGAATCGTGTGCGAAGCACAACACAAAGCCTTGCTTACAACTCACCACCGCTCCCTGGTGCCTTGTGCGTTTGGGTAACAGTAAAGTCCAAAGAGCAGGTCGAAGTTGCTTTCGAACTGTCCGACAAGTGACATTCGGTTGCTTGACAAGATGAATATGAATGGCGGGCAACGATAAGAGGGGAATCTGGAGTCGCAGAGATTTTTTTACGCGGCTCGGTTGGGGAGGGCTTGGTGTCGTTTCTGCTCTCGGTTTTTTGGGTTTCATCCGGGCCGCTTTTCCCAGAGTGCTTTTTCAGCCTCCATCAACGTTTAAAGCGGGTTTGCCCTCGGACTACGCAGCGGGGGAAGTCAGCGAAAAGTACAAACAGGACTATAGAGTTTGGATCGTGCGTGAAGAGGAAGGGCTCTATGCCATTTTCGCCAAATGCACGCATCTCGGATGCACTCCTCGCTGGCTTGCGGCTGAGAATAAGTTCAAATGTCCCTGTCATGGGAGTGGTTTTTATAAAGACGGAATGAATTTTGAGGGGCCAGCGCCGCGACCTCTGGATCGCTTTAAGATCAGCGTAGGAGAGGATGGGCAACTGCTCGTGGACAAGAGCCATACCTTCCGCATGAAGCCAGGTGAGGACCCTGATGAGCAGTATCCCCAGAGCACGCTGAAAGTGTAAGGAAATGTTCGTTTGCGGCCTTCGGACCAATCCCGGGAGGTACCATGGCCGACTTGCGAATCATGATGAATACCGGACAGAGACGGTGGTCAAAGAAACAGCGGTTCGAAGCATTTAAAGCAGGCCTTCGGGGTGAACTTCTCACACCCGATTTCGCTGGCTATAACGAGGCGCGTGCGATCTGGAACGCCATGATCGACAGACGGCCAGCGCTTATCGTTGCTCGCGCGTGGCCCGTTCAAGGTTTTACGTCTCCCTAGCAAAGGTTGCAGTTGATCAAATTCTGTCGCCTTAGGCTCTTCCGAAAAGCAGTCAGAAAGGGCCTCCGTCTGTGTAAATCAGGTGCACATTGCCGTTTCTGTTTCCCGCTGAGGTGTGAACAATGTGCGCACATCCCACAGCTCCCTTTCTGAAACCTTCAGCAGTTTCGACGTTACCTGCTGAAATATTCCGCGAAAGAGTTGCGGTGGCACCTAAGTTGCTCTTCTAGACGGGTAGCCGGCACTCGACCACGTAGTTCCTAACCCCGTAGAGAGTGGTTAACCATTTTTGAGCCGCAAGTTGAAAAAAGACCGAGGTACTTTTCATGGTTCAGTCTCTGGCTAATTTCGAGGAAAAGGCCATTTTTCTGTTTCAACCGGACACGCTCGCCCCTGAGCAGTTTCTAAAAGACGTTCCGCATGAATCCTTTCTTGGAGCCGAAACGAAACTCATGTTGGCAATATTAGAGGATGCCATAGCTTGCTTTCAGGACTACTTTTTGGCTCGAGACCGCAAGGGGAGGGCTCTGTTCCGAAGCGCGGCGAATTGGATTTTCGCCGAGCCGAGCGATTGGCTGTTTTCCTTTGACAATATCAGTGAGGCTTTAGGGCTTAGTCCAGACTATTTGCGTAACGGCTTACTTTCCTGGATGGAGGTCAAGCTGAGCGCGCACTCGAAGACCTCTCATAATATTTCCGCGACCTTCAGGGCCGGAAGAAAACGCTCCTCTGGGATATTTCTCTCTTGATTTCTTCCGTAAAAGTTCGGATTGAGCAGGGCCTTCAGTGAAGCTAGAGAAAGTCATGTTGGTGGATGCCGGAGCTTCCTTTGGAGTGGAAAAGCGCCTCGTGGCCGCCGGATGCGGCGTCATTAAAGTTTCTAGTGGAAGGCTGGCAGTATCCCTTGCCCAGCGGGAGATGTTTGATGCTATCGTGCTCGTCTCAACGGGAGAGGAGATGGATTTGGCGGAAACGGCGTTGAATCTGAGCGATATAAAAGGCTCCATGCCGATCATTATCGTTGCGGACGGCGCCGGCAATAAGCAAACCGCCGTCGAGCCGGAGCTTGTCGCCCATGCCGGTCAAAACATAAAGGTCCTGAGCACGCGAGGTCTGGGTAAGCTCCTCAAATTATTCAAATGAGCGAAGGCGGGCTAAGCCGTTGCAAATCAGCCACGATGAGAAACATTTCGACATCTTACCGCCGGGGCTAGCGTTTTAAATCACCCGATGCTTGCGGCTCGGAAGCTCAGAAAGGCACAAAAAGGACGCGTTACTTAGTAGATATTTTAAGGAAAAAAGGAGGAGTCGAGCCGTGAAAGAGTCTCATAGAGCAATGAAGAATCGGCATTGGCCAGCCGTCTTCTTCGCATTCAGCTTGGCCGTTTTCTCACTGTGGATATTGGCGGGAAGCATCTCTGCCCAGACATCGACTGAAAATCCTCCAACGATTGTTCGGGGCGTGACCAAACAAGGTTTCGCCTACATGACAGGCGGGGTTGGGACTGATGAACGGGAAATCATGCAGAGCTGGGGGGGAGACTACAATCTCAAGCTCACCTTTGCAGAGATGTCAGGCGTGTATCTCTCCGATGTAGAGCTTTGGATCGAGAAGGATGGTCGGGAAATGGTCCACGCAACCACCAATGGACCTTGGTTTTACATTAAGCTTCCTCCGGGCAGGTACACCATAAAGGCCACTTACGAGGAGGAAAGGAAACAAATCAAGAGCCTTCAGTTGTCTGAAGGCCATCGCGTAACGCGCCTTTTGCACTGGGACTTAGTAGAAAAGGAATCCTAGGTGGGGTGATGGCGCCCTGGAAGAAATACGCGCTGTTTCAAGCACCAGGATGCGTCGCCGCGACGCTTGCACTGGTTGGCATAATGAAATGGGTTGATTTGCCGCTTTGGGCAGCGGTGGGACTTTTTTTTGTCTGGGTGATAAAGGACATCGCGCTCTACTCTCTCGTCCGAACCGCATACGAGTCCGACGTCAAGACAGGGGTGGAGCAGCTTGTGGGTGAAAAGGGTGTGGCTCAGGAATGGCTCGATCCGCGCGGCATGGTACGGGTACGCGGGGAACTCTGGCAGGCCGAAGCAGAACCGCGTGATCAGCGAATCGAACCCAATAGCGAGATAAGGATAACGGGCGCGCACGGCATGACCTTGATCGTCTCTCTCAGGAGCATCTTTAAGCCCTAGAAGAACAAGCTCTGCTACAAGGAGACATCGAGATGACGCAGAAACCTCAGACTTATAGGTTCAATACGGTCATACTGTTGTTGTCGTTGTTCCTCTTTTGGAGTTGCGGCAAGGAGCAAGAGGAGTCCTCCGCTGAAAAACCTGCTTCCACTGCCGAGAGCGCGGCGACTGGCGACGCGACGGCCTACCGGGCAGCGACGGTTAAAAACGGCGGGACAATCTTCGGGAAAGTAGCGTTCAAAGGGAAATGGTCACCATCGACTATTTCTGTCACCAAAGACCGGGAGGTCTGTGGCAAGAGCAAAAAAAATCCCGCTTTGGTGGTTTCCGAAAGCGGAGAAGTCAAGAATGCCGTCGTTTATATCGCAGATATCCAAAAGGGCAAGACGATGGAGCCGCAGGAGATCACGCTGGACCAGAAAAATTGTGAGTATCATCCACATGTCCTGGCCTTCCCAGCAGGATCGACCGTGGAGATCAAAAATCCCGATGGGATCCTACACAACATCCATAGTTACAGTGAAAAAAATGACCCGTTCAATTTGGCGCAGCCGAAGTTTAAGAAAACGCTGACAGTGACAATCGAAAAACCTGAGATTATCATTGTCAAATGTGACGTCCATTCCTGGATGAGCGGTTGGTTGTTTGTGGCGGCAAGTCCTTACTTCAGTGTCACTGATAATGAAGGGGGTTTTAAGCTAGCAGACGTCCCTCTTGGAGAACACGTTTTGGAAGTCTGGCATGAAAAGCTCGGAAAGCAATCCAGGAAGATAAAAGTGGGATCTAATGAGACGGCAGAGGTTAAGTTTGAATTTAGCAAAGGAGGTAAGGGGTTATGAATAAGAAAAGTTTTTTATGCGTGACGATGATGGTCGGCCTTGTCCTTTTAGGTACTGGGCCACAAGCCACGGCCAATAATTTCTACGAAGGGAAGACCATTCGCTTCATTGTGGGATTTGCCGCTGGAGGAGGTTACGACACCTATACGCGCGCCATAGCACGCCACATAAGCAAACATATCCCCGGAAATCCCACAACCGTGGTGGAGAATATGGACGGCGCCGGAAGCTTAATCGCCGCCAATTATCTATACAAAAATACGGAACCTGACGGCTTAACGGTGGGAATTTTCAACAGCGCGATGGTCCTAAGGCAGGCGCTCGGCGACAGATCCGTTAGGTTTGACGCGCGGAAGCTGGGCTGGATCGGCACCCCTAGCGTGGGACTGCCCACGTGCGCTGTCATGGGTTTTACGGGCCTCAAGACCCTTGAGGATGTAATCAATGCAAAGAAGCCGCTAAGGATGGGTTCCACAAGGGCTGGCGCAACCACGGACGACTTGCCCAAGATCCTAAATCTTACCCTAGGGACCAAGTTTGAGGTGATCTCCGGTTACAAGGGGACTGCCAGGATCCGCCTGGCCATGCAGAAAAGAGAAGTAGACGGCGCGTGCTGGGGTTGGGAGTCGATGAGAACTACAGGTAGGGCCATGTTGGACGCAAGCGGGGATGACAGGCTGATTCCTTTCATTACCCACGGGAAGTCCGCCGACCCAGAAGTTAAGGATCTGCCGCGCCTAAAGGACGTGATCAGGGCTAGATCTGGTGAAGACGGGCTAGCCATACTCAATGCCTGGCTGCCACAATATGAATTCCAAAGGCCATTCTCGGTTCCTCCTGGGACACCCAAAGAACGGTTAGCTCTCCTTCGGAAGGCCTTCAAGGCTACTCTTCAAGATCCAGAGTTTCTGGCTGAGGCCAAGGACTCAAAGCTACTGATAACCTACGTCCCCGGAGATGAGATAGAGAAGGACGTGGCCCAGATTTTAGCGACACCGGAGAAGGCAAAAGAAAACCTCAGCTTCCTGGTGCCAAAGAGAGGGAAGAGCTAAAAAGTTCGGGAGAGTGGAATATGAAAACGAGATATTCCTATGCTCCATCAACTCTTGGCCCGGCAAGCCGGTGGATAAGATCTTGTCCCATGCCTCGGGAACCCAAGGAAAACCTCCAGTTCCTGAAATAGAAAGGTATACGCATGCCCAATGGACAATGGCCTGAGGAACTCGAGCTGACCCTTCGGCGCACTCGACTCCAACTGCGGGGATTTAGACCTCGCCGTATCGTTCCGATCTTTGCTGCTTTGGTGATTCTCGCCTTTCTATGGTCAAGCTGGTTCACGGTACAGCCAGAGGAGACAGCAGTTGTGCGTCGATTTGGTCGCGTCGTGCGAACGGCGGGTCCGGGTCTCCACTTCAAATTTCCCTTTGCCATCGAAACGGTAAATCTCGTTCCCACTGCGCGTGTGCTCAAGGAAGAGTTTGGTTTTCGGACATCAATCCCAGGCCGCCGGACGCAATATGAGAGTGGCGACTTTAGCAACGAGTCTCTCATGCTCACTGGTGACCTTAACGTTATTGATGTTCAGTGGATTGTCCAGTACCGGATTGAAGACCCGATGCGCTACCTCTTTCAGGTGCGGGAACAAGGCGAGACGCTGCGTGACGTCACGGAGGCGGTGATGCGTCGCGTGGTTGGCAACCGGCTGGGAAGCGACGTTTTAACAGTCGGGCGCGCTTCCGTAGCCGCTGAGGTGAAGGAGGAGATGCAGAAGATCCTCTCGGCGTATCAGACTGGGATCCAAATCATCACGGTCGAGCTTCAAGATGTCACACCGCCAGATCCCGTAAAGCCAGCCTTCAACGAAGTCAACGAAGCCAGACAGGATCGGGAACGCATGATCAACCAGGCTCAAGAGCAAGCCAATAAGGTGATTCCTAAAGCCAGAGGCGAAGCCAAACAGTCGATTGCCGAGGCCGAAGGTTACGCGACAGAGCGGGTCAATCAAGCTCGGGGCGAGGCGACGCGGTTCCTGGCTGTTCTGGAAGAGTATGAGCGAGTTCCCAGGGTGACCCGGCGTCGTCTCTACCTGGAAGCCACAAGCGAGATGCTGCGAAAAGCAAAGGGGATTTACGTTGTCGATAGCGATCAGCGGGCGCTGGTGCCGTGGCTCCCCTTGGGTTCGGCGCCTGGGGAGAGGCCCGCGAAGCAGGTCAAAGAGCCAGGGAGAAGTCCGTGAAGTATGCACTGGGAATTATTGTCGTTGCGGTTTTGCTCCTCGCTTATGGGTCCCTCTACACCTTGCAGGAAGGCCAACAAGCAGTCATCTTGCAGTTCGGTCGACCGATCGGAGCCTCCGTCACTGACGCCGGTCTGCACTTTCAAATTCCCGTGGTACAAGAAGTCCTGCGATTTGAGAAGCGCCTCCTCCTCTGGGACGGCGCCCCACCTCAAATCCCGACGGCGGGGCGGGAGTTTATCTGGGTAGATGCTACCGCCCGATGGCGTATCGTGGACCCGCTAAAGTTTCTGAAAAGTGTGGCCACGGAGAGTGGGGCCGAGTCCCGGCTGGATGATATCATTGATTCGGTTGTAAGAGACCTCGTCTC
>JACQUW010000105.1 GCA_016210115.1 Deltaproteobacteria bacterium
ATCAGGGATAACGATAGCTGAATCTTCAAACAGTGCACGCGCTGCGGGCGACAACGCGGGGTGGAGCGCAAGCTTAGGGAGCAGGTCGCGCAGAGTACGGAGCATGCGATCATTGTCGGGGTCGGAGGTGAGAACGGACCATCGAAGTTTGGCGAAGTCCACTTCTTCTTCGTCGATCCTGATCACCGTAAAAAGCTGTGGCGTGGTCCGGCCATTTGAGGAATTCGTATCACGCTGGTCGGTCTCCATCTCCTCCAGCATTTTCAGAAAGAGAAGGTACGAAATCTGCGTGACATAGGTGATCGGATTGGTGACGTTGGCCGACCACAGCACGTTGCAAAGTCGTTTCAGGAGCGATTGTAGAGAGGCGTTATCCATGGTGTTAGGTAGCCTTTATCAGATTGTTAAGTTCTTCCATGATCGCAGCGAGACGGTCACGACCAAAGAGAGCCTCCGCACGCGGGCGTCCGCCTTGGAAAGTGAAAGGCGGTCGACTGAAAATGGCCGGATCAAGTAGGACGTATTTTGTTTCGCGCACAGTGGCGAGCACGACGTTTCGGAGAAGCCTGAGCATCCGAGCCTGATCCGGATTAATGCTTTCGGAGTGCTCCGCCACCCAGACATTGAAAGCACGTTCGATCCGCTGCTCACGTGTAGGAAACTGGTAGAGCCCCAGGGCAGCGCGAATGAAGTCGCTGAGCGAGCCCGTGGGCTGTTCGAACGCCTTGCGCAACGCAGGCTCATCGAACCAGAACTCCGGGGCATTCAATTTATGCCCAAGGATTTCCCACTCCTCCTGGCTTAACTCCTCGCCCGCTAGGATTTTCTGCACGGCTGGGTCGGTTTCCTGGAGTTCCTTGATGCGCTCCCGCCAACGGTCCTGATATTCGCGGCGATCAATCGCCAAGCCTTCGGGTCCGACGATCATCATCTGCCGCCGACGAAAGTCATCTTCAAGCAAACCTTCGCTGATGACCGTGAATTCCCTAAGCGGTCGCGGACGGACTGGCGGCGGCGGAATAATGTCTCCACCGTCGTCATCGTCGGGAGATTGTTCGGGACGAGGACGGCTCCCGACTCGCTTGGGTCGATGATACTGTTGGCCGGGATCGTCAAAGTTGGCGGTGTTGTTCACGAAGTCGTAGATGAGGAACTCGGTCTTACCAATCCGCGGACAAAGCCGGCTGCCACGGCCACGCATCTGGGCGTACTTGATGGCGGATGTAGTTGGTCGCAGCATGACCAAGTTTTCGACCTCCTTGTGGTCATAGCCCGTGTCCAGCATATCGACCGACACAGCAATGACAGGCAAAGGATCAAACTTGAACCGGTCAATGATGGGTTTCGGATTGCAGTTGTTCGAGTAGCAAGTGATTTTCTGCGCGAAACTCTGTCGCACCTCTGCCGGTGAACGATTGATTTGTTGGGCGATACGCAAGCACGCCGCATCGGGCAAAAACTTGTTGAAAAGCCGCTCGATAATCGTTGCCTGCCTTTCACCCACGGCGAAGACGATAGTTTTACGCGGATGCGGCTGTGCACGTTCTTCTTCGATACGAAAATACTCGTCGATCAGGAGCTTAAGCCGGTCCTCGGATTCGGCGGTTCGGCCCCAATCGCTAAAGGCAATTTCCTCGTCCTCCCAAGTTGTGCCTTCGAAGGTCAGGCGAGACTCGGCGACGTAAATCTTGTAGTCGGCAAGATAGCCTTCACGGATTCCATCGCGTAGCGTGTAGGCGAAAGTGGGGCGGCCTTCCTGCGCAGCGCTATCCCAGCAATCAAAAAACATGTAGGTGCTGCGTACTAGCTGACGCTCATGCTCGCTAATCCAGCGTAACTCGCCAGGATTCGGGGTGGCGGTAAGCCCAACGTGAACGGCATCGAAATGGGCCAGCGTGGCACGGTGGGTGTTGTAGATGGAGCGGTGACACTCATCTGTAACGACGAGATCGAAGTAGGCATGGCCAAATCCGCCGGCATCAAGTTGCCCCGCAATTGTATCGAGTGTTCCTACTACGATCTGCCCGTCAAGACTTCGTTTACCACCATAGAGGAGTTTAGTTGGGTAATCGCGTAAATAATCCTCGAATGTTTCCTTAGCCTGCTTCGCGAGTTCTATCCGGTCCGCTAAGAAGAGTACCCGCGAAATGGCGGCGGCCTGAAACCATCGCTTCATCAACATGGCAATAGTCAGCGTTTTGCCCGTGCCGGTTGCCATCTCGAAAAGCATCCGGCGGCGGCCAGATATGAGCGCGTCGTCAGCCGCCTGCAAACAACGGATCTGATAGGGCCGCGCATCGACATCCTCGCCTTTGAAGCGGAAACGAGAAGGATAAGGAATGGAGAGCAACGAGTTGGTAACGTCGCCACGTCGGTGCAACCGGAGGTTTGCACGGCGCTCAAGGTCAGCCTGAGTCGCAAATCCGAGAACGGGACGGGCATCGCCATTCTCGTAATCCCAGAAGTAGTGCTCGCGTCCGTTGCTGAGAAGAATAAACGGAGCGGCCAGGCTAACCGCATACGCTTTAGTTTGTTGTTTTGCGGAATACGGGTCGATGGAGAAGCGCTTTGCCTCCACAACGGCGAGTGGTTGAGTCCTGTGATTCTTCAGCAGGTAGTCTGCACGGCCGTCTGCGGAAGGTTCCTCGGTTGAAACATAGGATTTGTTCTCAATGTCCCATCCAGCCTCGCGAAGTAGCCGGTCAATTACGATTCTTGTGTCTGCTTCAGTTGGCATGCCAAACCAGGGTGTCGGTCAAGGGCAAATTTTTAGGGATTCTACGCGAACTGACCAGGAGAGAGCAAGGACCAGAACAAATAATGAAATCCGCGTCCGTGAGAAAGATCCCATGTCAAGGCGGTACTCTCTGTTGACATTCAAGCTTGAGAGAGGCATGATCAACCATGCATCAATGAATATTGATATGTTGGTATGTGTCTCGAAAAGCAGGAGAAACTAATGGACAAGGTAACAACCGGGAAAATCGTGAGAGAGGCCTACGGCAAGATTGCTCAAAGGCAGGAAGGCTGTGGGTGCGGCACTTCCGGAGCCGATCCCAAAGAGTTTGCGAAGTCGATCGGCTATTCGGAAAGAGAACTGGCCGTCATACCGAATGAAGCCAACCTGGCCCTTAGCTGCGGCAATCCAACTGCCTTGGCTGGCCTCCGGGAAGGGGAGGTGGTCCTGGATCTTGGCTCGGGCGCCGGATTTGATTGCTTTCTGGCGGCAAGCCGAGTCGGCCCGAAGGGTAAAGTCATCGGCGTGGACATGACACCCGAAATGGTGGAGAAGGCGAGAGCGAATGCCACAAAGAGCGGCGTTGAGAACGTTGAGTTCAGGCTTGGCGAGATCGAAAATTTACCTGTGGGAGACAACTCAGTCGACGTGGTCATAAGCAACTGTGTTATTAATTTATCGGCCGACAAGCCTAGAGTCTTCCGGGAGGTCTACAGGGTTTTAAAACCCGGCGGGAGAATAGCCATTTCTGATATTGCGCTTCTCAAGGACCTTCCGGAAAATGTTCGCAACAGCATGGAAGCTTATGTGGGTTGTGTTGGCGGGGCGATGCTCATTGACGAATACAAAAAAACCGTCGAAGCATCCATGCTGAAGGATGTAAGACTTACCGTCAAAGGCTCTTCTGACTGCGTCGATCCTGACACCAGGGACCCGATCGGCAGGGCTATCTTGGATGCTTTGGGAGATGAGAATTCTCTTAAAGGGTGTGTGGTTAGCGTTCTTGTGGAAGGTTACAAATAAGAAAGAGAGCGATGGCGAGCGAATTACGACAGTTGGCCGCCGTAAGCCGTGCCTTGGGAGATGAGACGCGTCTGCGGATTTTGAATCTGTTGCTCAAGCGCGGCGAAACCTGCGTCTGCGAGCTTATGGAAACTCTGGCCACGACTCAATCCAACGTCTCGTTTCATCTGACCGTGCTGAAAAACACGGGTCTCATCGCAGACAAGAAGATAGGGAAGTGGATGTTCTACAGCATCAATCTCGAGGCTTTTGAGCAGCACGTTGCAAGTTTGCGCGCAACGTTCAACAAGACTCGCCATGAAGCGGCGCGCCCCGGAACGAGCATTTTTACGCTGTGCGCTCGCGCGGATGCTGTCCCGTTGAGTCGCGAGCACGCAAGGCAGAAGGTCGCAGAATTGAAGACCTGGGCCAAAGCAAAACGCGTGCGGTGACGGCAACGAGAACGGAGGTCGAAAGATGAAAATCCTGTTCGTATGCACCGGCAACTCCTGCCGAAGTCAGATGGCGGAGGGATTGGCGCGTGCAGCGGGAGTCACAGCTTACAGCGCGGGTACTGAACCCGCCGGCTACGTGCACCCGCTGGCGGTTCAGGTGATGGGCGAGATAGGGATAAATATCTCCGGCCAAAAATCCAAGCCATTGGAGCTGAACATGGCGAAAGACATGGATGCCGTCATCACCGTCTGCGGTGAGGCGGAGGAAGCGTGTCCAGTGGTGCCACACACCAACCGCCTTCACTGGCCTATTTCTGATCCGGCGAAGGCAGTGGGTACGCCGGAGGAAGTAGTGGGGGTTTTCCGCGCCGTGCGCGATGACATCGCGCGACGTGTGAACGAGCTTCTGAAGGAGAAGAAAGGATAGTCACGCTGCTGGCGAGTGGAGCGTCCGCATTGATGCTGCGGTTCGTCGTGCTCCTCGACGCGGTCATTCTGTCTGTTCATCTTGATTTCGATAGGGTGGTGGTGGATTTCGAGTCTTGGGTGGGCCTGCCTCAAAAGGAATTCTTGTCACTATTACAACGATAAATGTTAAGGAGTTAACCATTGAGCTCTGGTATCAGCAAAAAGCTATCCTTCCTCGACCGTTTCTTGACCGTCTGGATCTTTGCCGCGATGGCTCTTGGCGTCGCGCTCGGCTATTTCGTCTCAGGCGTGGAGTCGTTCATCAATCAGTTCCAGGTGGGAACCACCAATATCCCAATCGCTCTTGGATTGATCCTTATGATGTACCCTCCTTTCGCCAAGGTGAAGTACGAAGAGATGGGGGACGTCTTCAGCAACAAAAAGGTGGTTGGTCTTTCGCTTGTTCAGAACTGGCTGATCGGACCGGCCTTGATGTTCGTCCTCGCCATTGTCTTTCTCCCCGATAAGCCGGAATACATGGTAGGGCTGATCATGATCGGCTTGGCTCGCTGCATTGCCATGGTGATTGTTTGGAACGAGCTGGCCAAGGGAGATACGGAGTACGCAGCGGGATTGGTCGCCTTCAACAGCGTTTTTCAGGTGATCTTTTACAGTGTTTACGCATGGTTCTTCATCACCGTGCTGCCGCCGCTCTTCGGTCTGAGGGGAAACATCGTCGAAGTCACCATGGGGGAGATTGCCAAGAGCGTCTTTATCTACCTCGGCATCCCGTTCATCGCCGGCGCCCTGACCCGCCTGATTGGGGTGAAGCTGGTGGGAAAGGAGCGCTACCACACCCATTTTGTTCCCAAAATCGGGCCAATCACCCTGATTGCCCTGCTTTTCACGATAGTAGTTATGTTCAGCCTAAAAGGAAACCTGATTGTCACCATTCCCATGGACGTCGTGCGTATCGCGATCCCTCTCGGGATCTATTTTATCCTGATGTTCGTTGTCTCATTCTACATGGGGAAAAAGATGGGGGCGGATTATTCCAAAACCACGACTCTCGCGTTCACGGCCGCCAGCAACAATTTCGAACTGGCCATCGCCGTCGCGGTGGCAGTTTTCGGCCTCAATTCCGGCGCTGCGTTTGCCGCGGTCATCGGGCCGCTTGTGGAAGTGCCGGTAATGATCGGCCTGGTGAACGTGGCGTTCTGGTTTCAAAAGCGTCATTTCCAAGCTGCTGTTGAAGCAGAGGCAGTGCCTACTCTAATCCACTAAGAAGCAGGTGCCCCGGCGATTTTATGGGCTCGCACAGCGCGGGAATCCTCGGCGCGGCAAAACAGTATGAATAGTGAGACTCTTGTGCTCATAGTCAATCCCGCGACCATAAAAATCGGGTGGAATTCAGGGACTCTTAACGCATTTGCCTTCGGCGTCTAACGATTTGCACTCTTGGCAAAGGTTGGGCGTGGTCACTCTAATCTCCCTCTCATCGCAATCAAATGTGCCGGTTGGCCAGTTTGAGCAGTTGGTACAGAAGTGCCAGATGCGCTCGGCCTTTCTCTTCCGGTAGAGATAGGGCAAAGGGTTTTTCATTTGCGATGCTCCTCCCCTGATATCTCACGCGTTGAGGTTTCTTGTGAAACGTTTGGGGGAACTCTAGAATGGCCTTCGTCAAGTCGGCTCAAGATTTCTCTTTAGATTCTTGAATGATCGTGGGTGTCTCCCGCGTGGGACCTTCAGCTTTTCGGCCACGGCTCTGTAGAAGCTCTTGCCCAAATCTTATCGGGATTCCGTAGTTGATCGCGCGAAATCCCGAAAGGTATGCAGCATTGATTCCTATCACCCGCCCTTGACGATCCAGCACCGGCCCCCCACTTGATCCGCCCGTCGTATGAGCGTCATAAACAAGTGTATTCGGCAGAACCTCCCAGAGAAAACCTCCCGTCATGCTTGGACGCAACTCTTTACGTTTTGCCAGGAGTAATGCCTTTGCGTAGCCATCGCTCCCCGTTGCCTTTTCTAGCCCATGTTTGCGGGGTCGCACATCTTTGCTCCTCAAGGGGGCCGCTTCCGGTGCGGGCAAGAAAATTGTGGGTGAGCCGATGGGAGGCTAACGTCGCCTCCAGCCACTCCATACCGGTAAACCGCTTTCGTCGCGAAGCTTGAGCACTTCATCACCCTTTCTGAGTTCCATGGCGATGATAGCCGGCTTTCCGTCGAACGTGATTCTCGAGCCTTTAACTTCAACCTTGTCTTTGGGCGCGAGCTTCACATCCTGATACTCGACAAAGAAGCTCGGCCCCAAATGAACCGGGATCTCTTGCTTATCCGTCTTCACAGTCATATGTACGCCTGGGGACATTCCCTTTCGGGGCGTGATCATATCAATCTTGAGCACTTCGCCGTTTATCGTCTCAACGGTCTTCGGATCATACATTCTGGTGTACGGAGTCCCCGGACCCCATCCTCCGCTGCTTCTCCACCTGATCCCCGCCCGCTGTGCATAAACTTGATCAGCGGCCACCAGACTAAAAAAAGCCATAGCGGCTATCGCTCCAACAATCTTTTTCATAGCATCTCCTCCTCTCACGTGATTTGGCCCACCCACAAATTTATGTTGCCGCCCGCCGGCGGCGTGTTGACCGGCTTAGTTGTTGTTGTGTATTCCAGCCTTCTCTCAACTTGACGAAGCACTCTCAGTCGGCTCCGGGGAGTAGCGATTCAAGCGAGCTTTCAGCTTCAGTCTGAGTCTCTCAAAAACCAACTCTCGACTTTCTCGCGGCTCGGCACTCCGCCCGCGTGGACTACTCGCCCGTCGATCACGACGCCCGGGGTGGTCATGATGCCATAGCCGGCGATGTCCTGAATCTGCTCCACTTTTTCGAGCAGGATTTCCGCCCGTTTGTTTTCAGCGACCTCCTCAATCAGTTTAACGGTGCTCTTGCAGTTGGCACAGCCGGTACCCAGTACTTTTATGTTTTTCATGATTTCCTCCTTCAATGCGGTCACAACAAGGCGTTGAATACGTAACCGACGAGCAGAATCCCCGCGGCGACGACGCCCACAAAGGCGGCGATCAAGCGCACCTTGAGCACCTTTCGCAAAATTATTATTTCGGGCAGTGACAGAGCGATAACGCTCATCATGAAGGCCAGCGCGGTGCCGAGGGCCGCTCCCTTAGCAAGAAGAGCCTGCACAATGGGAATGATGCCGGCGGCATTGGTGTACATCGGCACACCGATGATGACGGCGAGCGGAACCGCCCACCACGCGTCCTTGCCCATGACGGAGGCCATGAAATCTTCGGGCACGTACCCGTGGATGACGGCTCCAATGGCAATACCGGCCAAGATATACGGCCATACCTTGCCTACGATCTCGCGCACAGCGGCAAAGCCTGCCTCGGTGCGCTCAGACAATGTAAGGCCCGTCTCGCCTTCGCCGGCCTCTACACGGGGCATGTTGCGCACCCAATCTTCGAGATGCGCCTCCATTTTTAGGCGTCCGATCAGCCAGCCGGCCATGATAGCCACGGATAGCCCGAGCCCAAGATATAGGATTCCTATTTTCCAACCGAACAGGCCAAACAGGAGCGTCAATGCAACCTCGTTGACCATCGGCGCGGCAATCAGAAAAGAGAACGTTACCGCTAGCGGCACGCCCGCCTGCACAAAGCCGATGAACAGCGGCACAGCCGAGCAAGAGCAGAACGGCGTAACGATACCGAGGTGTGCTGCCATGACGGTTGCCACCCCCTCAGTGCGGCCGGCCAGGAGTGCTCGGGTGCGCTCCGGTGTGAAATAGGAGTTGATCATCCCCATTACGAACACGATACCGGTGAGCAATAGCAGTACCTTGGGCGTGTCGTAGAAGAAGAACTGCAGCGCGCCGCCGAGATGGCTCGCGCGTTCGACAGGCAGGGCCGACACCAGCGCTTCAGAGGCCGGGATCAAGGATTGATACATGGCCAGCCATACGAGCGGCGCTAGCAGCAGGAAAGCCCTGGGGTTCTTGCTTGGCCACTGTAAAGTGAGTTCGATCATACTTGTCTGTCCCCTCGAAATGTGGCGCGGTTAGCGGGTGCGCCGCTCGGGTTTTTCCCGCAAGATTCGCTAAAATCACAAAGAAGACGAACGAGAGGCAAAAAGGATGCAAGAGAAAGGTGCGACGGTTGAATAAGCGAATACCAGGAACAAGCCTCTCCGGTTGCGGGCAAGGGGCTCTGCGGGGATGTTGAGCGCTACGGTTCAAAAACGTTCAAACCGTTTAACTTTTGAAGGAATGGAAGTGCTTTGAACGACTTGGACGATTCGCAGAGATGATATTTATGAACCGTCTCGTAATATTCCGTATTAAATCCCTCCCCACCTCCCTTTGCCAAAGGGAGGAGTTCCCCTCTTTTGAAAAGAAGAGGTTAGGGGAGATTCTTTGAAATTCATGTCAACTCAATTCTGAGGCCCTTAGGCCCTTAATAAGGATAAGGTTTTGCTCTGAATCGTTCGAGCTAGCAGCCAGGTTCGCGCGGGACATGGCAGCAAACCTTGCCGGCCTCATCGAAGCGAATCTGGCATTTACTGATCATGCATTCGCGCAGCCTTTTGCGCGCGCGGAGAATGCGCGATTTTACCGCAGGCAGGCTCAGGCCGTGTGCTTCGGCAAACTCCTGCTGTTTAACGCCTTCTATGTCGCATTGCTGTAGAATTGCACGATCGTCTTCCGACAGTTCCGGCAAGACGCGCGTCAGGCATTCTGACAGGGCGTCGATCGGGCGCCGATCGTTAGGCGGTTGGATCAAATCCTGGGGCAATGGGCCGGTTCTTTTTTCAAGGCGCCAATGGTCGAGCAGCGCATTGCGGGTCACCTGAAACAGCCAGGCTCGTGGGTTGTCGAGGCTGCAGAAGCCTTGTCCTTGCCGCAATGCCTTGATGAAAACCTCTTGCAAAAGGTCCTCCGCCACCTGCTTGTCCGATAAACGGCGCGTCAGGTACCCCCAGAGTTCGCTTTCGTGTTCATCCCAGGCGTTCAGCACGCACTCGAACGATTGAGTTGCCGTAGCCATTCCTTTTCAGACCTGGCAAGAAATATGCCTGCATGCGGAGCTTGTCAAAGGGTATAAATACAGCCGCTGGTTTTCGCAATCTTGCGAATGAACTCAGCGTACAAATCTACAGTTGCGAATACTCGCCAGTCTCAGATCGAACCAAAAATTTCCAAGTTGTTGTTTCGCAAGAGTAAACGCGCTCCCTGGCGACTCCAGACTTTCGGTTGGCGTTTTTATTGCTCGCTCAACTCGTTCGTTGGATCGGTCCCGTCATTTCCAATAGGGTAAACCAATGAGGTATTCATAAATTTTTTTCGTTGGGATCAAAGTGAGCAACGTCTCAGTGAGTTGGGAGCGCGAAGAGGACAGCTTCCATGAACCTTGAAAAGCGAAGAGCGCATGCGTGGTGGGTGGCTTCGCTCCCAGTCACTGTTCTGGTCGCCAATTTATTCGCTCTTGCCCTGATGTACGCTTACAGCACTCTGAATCTCCGGCCCTTTATGCCCTCGCATGCTCCTTTTGAAATCCTCGGGCAGCGCATGGTCACATTCGTTGGCTTCCTGTTTCTTTTACCAATGACAGCGACCCTCATCTATCTCTGGCCCGTGCTTAAGTGAAGTGGGTGCGTGCAGGCGAGTCAGAAGCGGAGGCGGCGCCCAAAATTATTCGAAAAGCCGCTAATGCTCCCGCTGTTTTGGCTCTTTTTACTGCTGCGGGTTGGGGAGTGGTCAGCGTCGTTACTTTGATGCGCGTTTATCTGTTACCGTCCGATATGACGATCGGTGCGTGGTTGCATTTCTTCATCCGTCCCATTCTCACGGGACTGGTCGCGACAACCGGCGTGTACTTCGTTACGGAATTTATTTCCCGATGGCGGAGCGTATGGCCGGTTGGCGCTGTGTCGAATAAAACATGATCGAACTGGCGAGAAACTTCGTCATCGGCGAGAAATCCTGAGAACTGGTCGAAAGCGGCGATCTCCACCGAACAGGCGCTGGCGAGTCGTTCCTCCATACGCGCCACCTCGGCCTCGGGGAGTACTCCTTTATAGGGGGCGATCAAACGTTCGCGGTACTCCTTCGCTGCTGCCTGAGGATCGATGTTCAGGGCAAAGAGCCTTGACACAGGAAGGATAGGTGTGGGGCGTGGTGACAAGGCAACGCCGAGCACGGCGTCGAGGTTTGAGGCTGGGTCCGTGCTGACGATCAGCACGTTTCTGCCTCGGTCTGCGAGGGTGACAGCGCTCGCACAGGCGATGGATGTCTTCCCCACACCGCCTTTACCGGCGAAGAAAAGGTAACGTGCTGCGTTATCGATGAAGATCATGAGATCTCGTCCTGCTCCGAGCCTTCACCCCTGCTGCCGGGGGTACTTTGCCGCTGATATCTGCATATAGGCAACATGCAGAGTGACTTTTTGGAGCGACCGTGCAATCGTTTCCAGATAGCTCTCACTGTTATCCCATCTTCTCTATCATAAGCGTGTCGAGAAAATGGCGCGGGACTGGATAAAGTGACAAGCGCCTCGATGTCGATCACTCCCAGAAATCCAGTGGGATTTTGAGCAGCCAGGCTAAGAAGCGAGCGTAGGGCACGACTTCCTCCCACCTTTGACCCCCCAAGCGGCATCAACTCTCTTGGCCGGAAGTACCATGCGCACCACGCTCGCAGTCAAGCGTATCTTCAGTCCACCTTGACCTTGATCTCTTTCTTTTTTGCCTCCTCCGTCTTGGGTAGTCTGATTTCTAAGATGCCGTTTTTGAATGAGGCTTTGACTTTTTCCGCATGGATGTCTTTGGGCAACTCGAGGGTCCTGACGAAAGAGCCGTAGGAGCGTTCGCATTTGTAGTAGTTCTCTTCTTTGACCTCTTCTTTTTTTTTCTTCTCTCCTTTGATGGTTAGCGTGCTGTTCGTGAGATTGACTTCAATGTTGTCTTTATCCATGCCGGGTAGCTCGGCCTTAACAACGATGTCGTCCTTGTCTTCATAAAGATCTACGGCTGGCGCGGAGATCTCCAGTGCGGCTGGCGGTGACCACCTCTCGGGCCACCAGGGGCGTGTTCTTCTCCCGAAGAAGTCGTCCATCATCCGCTCCATGTCCGGTTCCCAGCCGCTGAAACCCATGAACGGACGCCACGGGGTCACCGATTTAGCCTCCTTTGCCTTCTGTTTTTCTTCTGCCATGGTTATTCCCTCCTTCAATGATTTGATTTTGGATTCGTCATCTCCATGGTTTACGCAATCACCGTGCCACTTTATCCTCTTGATATTCGGGTTTACACGCCTCGATTTTCGCAGAGCCGAAAAACTTTTCGGCGTAAGATTGCAAATGTGCCAAAAACGCTTAGCCGCGAGCCGCAGATCCAGAAAAAAAGGTTCTACTTCGGCTTTTTTCTTGAGAGCTTGATGGCATCACTCTTGCGCTTCTACTTGCATAACTATTGACCATGAAGGATTAGGAAGATGAACGAAGCTGAGATGCCGGACCGCTATATCCGGTGGTTTGACCAGATCGGGATGGAGGATATTCCGCTCGTGGGCGGCAAAAACGCATCTCTTGGGGAGATGGTTCGCGAGCTGGCGCCCCGAGGAATCAAAGTGCCCAATGGCTTTGCCATTACCGCGGAAGCTTACTGGTATCTCTTGCGTGCGGCCAAAATCGAGCAGCGAATCAAGGAGATCCTTTTCGGCCTCGACACCCGTGACGCCGCCAACCTCAGACAAAAAGGCAGCGCGGTTCGGCATGTCATCATGGCAGCACCGCTGCCGCAAGACCTGCAGCATTCGATTATCGCTGCCTACCGCGAGCTGAGCAAATGTTCGGACGGACCGGTGGACGTCGCGGTCCGCAGCAGCGCTACGGCTGAAGATTTGCCGGATGCGAGCTTTGCGGGCCAGCAGGAAACCTATCTCAACGTTCAGGGAGATGCAGCCCTCTTGGAAAGCTGCAAGCGCTGCTTCGCTTCTCTGTTTACCGACCGGGCCATCTCCTATCGGCAGGACAAAGGATTCGACCACTTCACGATCGCGCTATCGATCGGGGTTCAGCGCATGGTGCGATCCGATCTCGCGTCGTCGGGGGTCATGTTCTCCATCGACACCGAAACCGGCTCTCGGGACATCGTGCTGATCAACGCCGCCTTTGGACTCGGCGAGAATGTGGTCCAAGGTTCAATCAACCCCGACGAGTATTATGTTTTCAAGCCGACGCTCAAGCAGGGCTTTCGGCCTATTCTGCAAAAACGTCTAGGCAGCAAAGAATTTAAACTGGTTTACGACATCGGCGGAAGTAAGATGGTGAAAAACATCCCGGTCCCGCCTGACGACCGGTCTCGCTTCGCCATTATCGATGACGAGATCCTATCTCTTGCCCGATGGGCTTGCCTCATCGAAGATCATTACAGCCAAAAACGGGGTCAATACACTCCGATGGATATGGAATGGGCCAAGGACGGACACACGGGAGAACTCTTCATTCTCCAGGCGCGCCCGGAGACGGTTCAGTCACAGAAATCCTTGGATATGGTCGAGGTCTACCATCTAAAAGAAAAGGGCCAAGCGTTAGTGCGCGGCCGCAGCGTGGGGGAAAAGATCGCTCACGGCCCTGTGCGCGTAGTTAAAAGCGCGCACAACCTCAACGAAGTTCAGCAAGGCGATATATTGGTCACCGACAAGACCGATCCTGACTGGGAACCGACCATGAAGAAGGCGGCCGCAATTGTCACGAACCGTGGAGGCCGGACCTGCCACGCCGCTATTGTAAGCCGCGAGCTTGGACTGCCGGCAATCGTCGGCACGGAGAACGCCACCGAAATATTAAAGGACGGCCAAGCTGTCACGGTTTCCTGTGCCGAAGGAGAGACCGGATTCGTGTACCAGGGTCTGCTCAAATTTGATGTGCAAGAAATCAAACTTCACGATCTCCCACGGCCCCAGACTAAAGTGATGATGAACGTCGGCAATCCAGAGGAGGCTTTTCGTCTCTCCTCCCTCCCAAACGACGGCGTTGGATTGGCGCGGGAAGAATTCATCATTTCGAACTACATCAAGATCCATCCGCTGGCTCTTCTCGATTTCGAGCGCCTCGAAGACCGCGCGCTACGCGACCAGATCGAACAGCTTACGGTGGGTTGCCAAGACAAATCTCAGTTCTTCGTGGACAAGTTGGCGCAGGGGGTTGCCATGATTGCCGCAGCTTTCTACCCCAAGGACGTTATTGTCCGACTGAGCGATTTCAAGACCAACGAATACGCGAACTTGATCGGTGGTAAGGGCTACGAACCTGTTGAAGAAAATCCCATGATCGGTTTTCGCGGCGCCTCCCGTTACTACGACCCGCGCTATCAGGCCGGCTTTGCTCTAGAATGCCGCGCGATGAAAAAAGTACGCGACGAGATGGGCCTCACAAATGTAAAACTGATGATCCCTTTTTGCCGCACGGTTGAGGAGGGCTGTCGCGTGCTCAGAGAAATGGAAAAACACGGCTTGAAGCGCGGTGAAAATCATCTAGAAGTTTACGTGATGTGCGAGATCCCCAGCAACGTAATTCTCGCTGACGAATTCGCTGAAATCTTTGACGGCTTCTCCATAGGTTCCAACGACCTCACTCAACTTGTCTTAGGAGTCGATCGCGACTCTGCAATCGTCGCGCATGTCTTCGACGAGCGTAATGCCGCCGTAAAAACGATGATTGCCAGCGTTATCCGAACCGCCAAAGCAAAAGGGAGAAAAATTGGCATCTGTGGCCAAGCCCCCAGTGACTATCCGGATTTCGCCGCCTTTCTGGTCGAATTAGGCATTGACAGCATTTCGCTCAATCCGGACGCGGTCATGAAGACAACCTTCAGGATCCTGGAGATGGAGGCTTTGCCCGCGGCTCCCCCGGCTGCCGCAGCATCCGGTGCATGACTTTCTTCTAAAGCAAAGAGGTTGTCTTTCCGCCTCGAAGCTGGCGATTCCGGCCGGATTGCAGAGAGTGCGCGGTATAGACAGTTAAACAGACCAGACGTTACTCTTTGCAAACTCGATTATCTCAGGAATAGAACCTGCAGATTCCAAAAGCGCGTTTTGTCTTTCCTCTTCCGGTGCGCTTGTTCAGTCTAATTCCTGATGACGGTCGGGAATCAAATCCATACATCACGATTGGCAGCGCATGCGCAACAAAAATTCAGCCCGTTTTATTATTGTCCTAGCATTGACAGCATCGCGCGCGGCTATTTGCACTCTTGCGAAACATACAGGCCCAGCGGACGGAGAGAACGGAACATGTGAGTGTGATTTTCGTGGCATAACCATTGCGTTTAATTTCTCTTAGGTAGTTGGACCACGGTCCGGGGCGAGTGGTGCTTCTTTTAGCAGGGGAGGCTAGCCGACTTAGAAAAGCGCCGTTTGTTGCAAACGATTCGGACTGTCCTCCTGGCGTTCAAACGGAGATGGAAGCAAACGGGAGAACACGCAGTGGCAAAGAAACGCAATGAGCCATTCTCTTTTCCAATCCCGCTCTCGCATGAAGTGGAACGTTTATTCGATGAAATGATTCATCGTCCATGGGGATCTGCACGTGAGGCTCGCGGATGGAATCCCTCGGTGGATCTGTACGAAGCGGCTGACGCGTTCGTGCTCGAAGCCGATCTTCCCGGCGTTAAAGCCGAGAATGTTAAGGTGGAAGTGCAGAATGGCGACCTTGTACTTCAGGGCCAGTGATTCCTGGATCAAAACCACCGTGACGAGCATTTCCAAATCATGGAGCGCGGTTCCGGTTTTTTTGTCAGACAGATGAAGCTTCCACAGCCGGTGGACAAACAGAATATCCGAGTCGAATTCGAGGATGGAGTGCTACGAGTTGTTCTACCGAAGTCCAAAAAAGGAAACCCAAAAAACCATGACACAAGCGGCCAAGGTCGAGACAGAGTCTAGGGTGGAAACTCTCGGCACCGCATCAGAACGCAGGGTCACGATGACTTCACCCAGCGATCTTACACCGGAACGCGTGCGCGAGTTGGGCGGCAAGATGATTACGATTCTCGATCTGGCCGGCTCTCCTGTCGGAGTCCGCTTGCTGTTTGACGAGTCGAAAAGTCCGACCGGCGCTCAGGCATTGAAACATCACCGCTATTGTCAGGCCGTCATGAAGGCGCGCAAAGGCGAGCACGTGATGCTCGATAAGGAAGGCTTGTCCTGTCCCGCCGCTGCCGCCGCGTTCGGGTTCAAGCCGCTTCCTGCGCAGCCAAAATCGGGCAAAGGCCTCGTCGGATTCGGTATCGTGGCCGACCCGGCAGTAGGCTGGAAAATCTTCGAGCAGATGCCGCATCTCGATCCAGGCGCACTAAAATTGCTCGACGTGTTTCCGTTGGAAAAGGCCGAGTCGGTACCCGACATCGTCGTGGTCGAAGATACCGTCGAAACACTCATGTGGCTGACGCTGGCCTACCTGCACGCCACTGGCGGTGAGCGGGTGTCCGGCACCACTGCGATCCTGCAAGCCGTCTGCGCGGACTCTACGATTGTTCCCTACACCCAGCAGCGACTGAATTTCGGCTATGGCTGTTATGGCTGCCGCGAGGCGACGGACATCGGGCCGAACGAAACAGTCGTCGGATTTCCTGTCTCCTTTCTGGAAGCGATCGTCAAACATCTGGAATTCTTGCACGAGAAAGCCATGCCTATCTCGGGATCGAAGCGGGCGCTGGCCGCGTTGGAGGGGAGACAGCCCGACTCGGACAAAAAAGGGCCTGGCGCATAAGCACGCGGGCAGAGAGAACGTAGGTGGTCATGCTTGAGCTGGATCGAGTCAATATCGCGGTCGATGGCCGGCCGATTCTTCACGACATCACGTTGCACATTGAAAGTGGAGAAACCCACGTGCTGTTCGGCCCCAACGGTTCGGGAAAAACGTCCTTGCTCATGGCCATCATGGGACTGCCTCGCTACCAGGTCACGAGCGGAACGATACGCTTCCAGGAACAGGACATCGCGGGTCTCTCAATCGATGAGCGTGCCCGCCTGGGGATCGGGCTCCTCTATCAGCGGCCGCCGACGCTTCGCGGGTTGCGCTTGGGCGAACTGGCTGACATTTGTGCAGGCCGGAGTCAGATAGCTGCCGTGACCGAATTCGCGGAGCAACTGCACGTGGACTATTTGCTCCAGCGCAACGTGAACGATGGATTTTCAGGCGGAGAGCTGAAGAAGTCCGAGCTGCTGCAGCTCATGCTCCGGCGGCCCAAACTCGCCTTGATCGATGAGCCGGACGCAGGCGTTGACCTGGACAGCCTCCTCTTGGTGGGCGAGACGATCAGGCGTGTGCTGGAACAGTCCTCGACCGACGGTGTGGTTCCGGCGGGGCTGATCATCACCCACACCGGCCACATCCTGCATTATCTCCGGCCGACTGCCAGCCACGTGCTCTATGGCGGCACACTGGTGGCCCATGCGGAAGGAAGTAAACTCCTGGCTGAAATCCAAACCTACGGATACGGAAAATGTCCACTCTGCCGCTCCCAGCAACCCCAGTAAACGCCGAGCATAGCTTGTTGCACGAGCGGGCGCTGGCAGCTAGAGATCGTCCGGCGCCATACGGCCCGGACGTCGATCTGACCCAGTTCAATAAACCTGAGGCGCGCGCTCCGGTGGAAAGTTTGCGTTCTTTGCATACGCAGATCCGAGAAGCCGCGCTGCTGGCAGGTATTGTGACGGAAGAAGCCGATCGTGCAGCCTCGTACTTCCAGATCGACTACTCCGCCATCTACCAGCGCATCCGGCAGGCTTATCAGGACCAGATCGAGCTGATGACTACACAGGAGGCCCTTCAGCGCTACGAGTGGCTGCGGGACTACTGGTGGAAAGCCGTGGAAGTCGATGCAGACAAATATACCGCGGCGGTGGAACTGGAGCAGACAGGCGGTTTTTTCTTGCGCGTCTTTGCCGGACAGCAGGTGGCGCGCCCGATACAAGCCTGTCTCTTCGTGCAAGAAAACAATATCAGTCAGAACGTGCACAACTTGATCATTGTGGAGGAAGGCGCCGAAGCGCAGCTCATCACGGGCTGCACGCTTCATCCCGGTGTTCGGGAGGGCTTACACATTGGCGTCACCGAGGTGTTCCTGAAGTCCGGCGCCACACTGACTAACAGGATGGTGCACAATTGGGCGGAGGGCTTCCATGTACGGCCGCGCACGGGCGTGATCGCGGAAACAGGGGCGACGTTTGTCAGCGACTACATCCTCCTCCGTCCAGTTCGCTCTATGCAGGCGTTTCCGAAGGTAGTATTGCAGGGCGAGAAAGCGCGGGCTCAATTTCACAATGTCGTGGTCGGGCTGCACGATTCGCTCATCGATATGGGGTTGCGAGTCGAGCTGCTCGGACGGGGATCGCAGGCGGAATCCATCTCGCGCGCCGTCGCCCGGGACAACTCGATCATATACTTGCGCGGCACCTTCATGAGCCGGGACAACGACAGCCGCGGCCATCTCGACTGCCGCGGCATGCTGCTTTCCGACGCCGCGCGGATTTATGCGATCCCCGAACTGCAGGCGATCGGCGCGCCCAAAAGCGAATTGTCCCATGAGGCGGCGGTGGGCCCGATTGCAGAAGAGGCGATCGAGTATCTCATGACTCGCGGAATAACGCGCGACATGGCCATAGCAACGTTGACACTGGGTTTTCTGAAAATTGAACTACCGGGTCTGCCGTCTGTGGTGACGCAGCACCTGGAACGAGTGATGGCGGCCACTGCCGAAGGAAGGCTTTAATCGAACGAGCTGTTATGAAGATTTTTCTTATGGGGCCACCAGGCTCAGGCAAGAGCACACAGGCCGTTTTGCTCGCGGAGCGGCTCAAAATTCCGCGCATTACGGCGAGCGCGCTCCTCGCTGCCGCGGCGCAGAACGATTCGCCCGATGGCCATATGATCAAAGAGAGCATGGCGAAAGGAGCGCTGGTACCGGATGAGATTGTCAACAAACTTCTGATCAGCCGGCTCAAAGAGCCCGACTGCACAACCGGGTTTGTCCTCGATGGATTTCCGCGGACCGTTCCTCAAGCGACAGCCTTGACCTGCTCCGGCATCCGCATTGACGCGATCGTCGAGCTGCTCGCGGAAGAGGCCGAGCTGCTCCGGAGATTGACGGGGCGCCGGATCCATGAACCTTCCGGTCGCACTTATCATCTGCTTTTTAATCCGCCAAAAAACGACGAACGAGACGATGTGACCGGCGAGCCTCTCATTCAAAGAGAAGACGATCGCGAGGATGTCGTCCGACGCCGATTGGCGCTATACGAGAGTCATGCCGAGTCGCTGCGCAGATATTACGCGGAGATGTCCGATGACCGTCCGCAACATTTCCGAGTCGACAGAACCGGAAAGCCCACCAAGATCTCCGAGACTGTAATCCGCGCCCTATCGGCGCACTTGGTGGAGAGCGGCGCAGTCCGGACAGCATGATTAAGAAGTGCTGGAGATCGAGCGCAGCAATTCAAGGCATACGGATTCTATCTTGGTCGAATGATATTTTAGCGGAAGAAAACCCAGAGACAGCCTTTCGCTCGCTCGACGCGGCGAGCCTTAACGAAAAGAGAAAGGGGCACTTTATGGATATTTTAAGATGGACGACGCCCGCGACGCTAGTGTGGCTCATACCGGCTGTAGTGTATGCTCAACGGCCGCCGTATGAATGGGGATGGGAGCATCCGATGGGATGGATGTGGGGCCTATGGGGGATTGGAATGGGATTGTTCATGCTGGTGTTCTGGGGAGCCGTGATCGTTGGGATTGTGCTCGGTATCCGCTGGCTTATCAGTCACGGCAAACCATCCCAATCCGACAGCGCCGTTGAAATTCTTCGTCAGCGCTACGCGCGGGGAGAAATCAATAAGGAAGAGTTTGAAGCCAAGAAGCGCGATCTGAGCTGAAATTCTTGGTCGGTGAGCCCTTGCGAGTGCGTTTCGAGCGATTAGCCTTTTAGATGTCGGATGTGGACAATGAATTTGGCGCTGGACCAAGCGAATAGGATGCAGGACCTGATCTGCTCTCACCGGAAGCACCTGGGTGTGCCCGATCTCAGGGGTGGGAGTGGGTCGTTCCGCCTGTTCACGGAAGGAGATGATCTTCACGATGCGATGATTTCAGCGATTGAGGCGGCCCAGAGGAGCATTCGCCTTGAGGTCTTCATTTTTGCCGCCGATGAGGTTGGATGGCGATTTGCCAGGGCTCTTTCGGCTAAGGCGCGTACCGGAGTGGAGGTGTGCTTTCATTTCGACTCGCGCGGGGCGGCGACCGGGTATTCCTCGGCTCTCTTCCGGGCAATGGTGGCTGCAGGCGTCAAGCTCAAATGGTACCACCCGTGGAGCTGGCGTCACCCAAGCCATTATTTTCAGAGGAACCACAGAAAACTCCTCGTCATCGACGAGCAAGGAGTTGTTCCTCGGAGGTTTTAACATCCGGCTGGAGAACTCTCGCGCACTGTATGGAGAGGGAAGGCAGCGGGATACCCACGTCTCGGTCAGGGGTGAGCTTGCCCGGTACGCAGCGATCCTTTTCGACCGGCTGTGGGATCATCCAGAACGTCCCGGTGACGACATTGAGGCCATAGCCGGGGACGTAGCCGAGTTCGATGCCCTGCAGGTGCCGGACTTCTCTTGTCTCGTTTGGAAGCGTATCGCTTGTTGCTACGCCCGGCTCATCGGGCGGTCTGTCCGCCATGTCTATATAACCACTCCCTACTTCTGTCCGGGAAGCATCGTTGAGCGGGCGGCGCGGGAGGCCGCCAATCACGACGTGTGCGGAGAGGGCGATGCGCTCGGCGGTGAGAGACCAGACATGCAGATCGTGAACGGAGGTTGCCCCTTCTACTGTGGCCATGGATACACCGATTTCTTCCAGTGAAAGATGCAGCGGTACACCCTCCATCAACCCGTGGAACGCCTCGCGCACGAGTTTCAGGCTGGAATAGGCGATAAGCAGCGCGATGAGCAAGGAAAGCGCCGGGTCGACGGTAAACCAACCGGTGGCCCAGATGATGACTCCCAAGAGTAGTGCCGCCACAGAGCCGAGGAGGTCACCGAGCACGTGCAGTAATGCGGCGCGTACGTTGAGATCGCGGCCTCCGTGCGAGAGCATCTGAGCCACCAGGATGTTGAGCAGCAAACCCAGCGATGCCACCACCGTTACCGCCTCACCATGCACAACAATTGGATTCGCGAAGCGGGACACAGCCTGAACAATAATAGTGGCCACAATCGCGAGCATGAATAACCCGTTTGCCAAAGCAGCGACCAATTGCGCCCGGCCGAATCCGTAGGAGTGCTTCGGCGAAGGCCCGCGGCGCGCGATCGTTCCCGCAAGCGCCGCAATCAGTAATGCCGACGCGTCGGTGACCATGTGCCCGGCATCGCTCAACAGAGCGAGCGACCCGGACCACCAACCCGCTGCCGCTTCGACTGCGGCAAAGCCAAGTGTGAGGACGGTGGCGAGAATGAGCTTGCGGCCGTTGGCAGGCTCCTGCATCTGATCTCGGGTGGAATCTCGCATCATCTCGGCCCGCTGAGTTTAACCGCACTCGAAAGGATTGCTTGGTTTCCCATCAGCTCTTGCGTCTATCAGCGAATGCCTGCTCGCTGGATAAAATGACTTCGATCTCCTCAACGATCTCTTCCTGGCGCAGGGCGTTGCGCTTGATGGCGAGGCGCGCGATGGTTTCATCGAGACGGTGCAAAGCATGCTCCATATGCTCTAAGCGGCGGCGGTTCTCCGCCGCCAGCGAGCCGTAGAGCAGCCCGTACATGGCGGCGAGGAGATAATGATCCATGAGCTGGTGAAAAAACTCTGCAGGCGCCAGTTGAAGGCGCGGCGGATGGCCGAAGCGTGGTGGCGCCGGCGGCGACAAAGGCAACAAGCGCTTTAATCGCGGCTCGCCTTCGGCGTCGTGAGCCAGCGCGCTGAGCGCGACCCCAGCGCCCGCGAAGCGCTGGCGCGCCTCGTACACCGCATCCATCAAACGGTCCAGCACGGCGGGCACATCCTCCGTCACCGTCGGGCCATCGAGGGAGGCGAGCACGTCGGGACGCGCCTCGAGCTTCGCTCCCAGGCGCCGGCCGACCACCAGCAACCGAGGCGCGGGTTCCGATGGCGGCAGTTCCTGCAGGGCGGCAAGGATGCGCTCGTCAAAATTGCCACAGAACCCGCGCTCCGAGCCGACCATCAGCAGAATCGTACCCTCTGGTTTCGCCGCGATCTGCGCCGGAAAGAAATGCAGGAAATCAGCTGCCGTGGCCTCGATGTTCGCGAGCATGCGCTGCTGGTGACCGATGAAGCGCGCGAGCTTGCGCGTCTCGACGAGCGAGAGGCTCTTCATCGCGGTCATGATGCCGCTGATCTCGCGCAGGCGCTGGAAGCGCTGCTCGATTTCCCCGCGACCGGTCATGTCATGGGACCCAGCCAGCTTCGAAGTTTTGCCAGCCACTCGTCTCGGCCGGCATCGAGGGACGGCAGCTGACCCTTGACCTGCTCCTCCAGTACGCGCAGCCGTGCAGTCAGCTCCTTCGGATCGAGAGAATCGAGCAGGCCCTCGTTATAGGCGATCATCCAGGCAAGTTGGAACTCCACCGGTAAGGGGCTCATTCGTTCCTGCTTGAGTATCTCGCGCAGCAGCCGCCCGCGCTTGATCTTGGCCGCCGTACCAGTCTCCAGCTTGGTGCCGAAGCGGGTGAAGATCTCGAGCTCGAGAAACTGCAAATAGTCGAGCTTCATCCGTCCCGCCTCTTCCTTGATGCGCGGGTGCTGTGCCTTGCCGCCGATGCGCGAGACCGAGAGCGGCACATCCACTGCAGGCAGAATGCCGGCGGCGAACAGCCTCCCGTCCAGATAAATCTGGCCATCGGTGATCGAGATGAGGTTGGTTGGGATATAGGCGGCGATCTGGCCCTCCTCGGTTTCGACGATGGGCAAAGCGGTAAGGCTGCCGCCGCCGTGATCTGCCGCCAGGCGAGTGGAGCGTTCGAGCAGGCGCGCGTGCAGGTAGAAAATATCGCCGGGGTAAGCCTCGCGCCCCGGCGGGCGGTGCATCAACAATGACAACTCCCGGTAGGCTCGGGCATGGGTGGTCAGGTCGTCGTAAACCACCAGCGTGTCTTTGCCGCGGCGCATCCAGCCCTCGGCAACGGCGCAGCCCGCGAAGGGCCCCAGATACTTCATGCCCGGCGTGGCGGTGGCCTCGGCCACCACCACCGTCGTGTAGGCGAGCGCGCCGTGGCGGCGCAGGATATCGAGTACCAGCGCCGTCTCGGAACGCTTCTGTCCGATCGAGACATAGACGCAGTTCACCTGCTGCCCGGCCTGGCTGATGATGCTGTCGAGCGCGAGCGAAGTCTTGCCGGTTCCGCTATCGCCGATGATGAGCTGGCGTTGCCCGCGGCCGATGGGGATCAGGATGTCGATAACCTTGATGCCGGTGTAAAGTGGGCGGCTCACGGAGTACCGCGCGATAATCGGTGGGGAAGGCACCTCCAGAGCGCAGACGCCATCCGGCTCGGGCGGTGCCAAGCCATCGAGCGGTTTGCCAAGAGGATCGATGACGCGCCCGAGCAGCGCATCGCCGACACCGATCTCAAGGCGCTCGCCGGTATGCGAAACGAGCGAGCCGGAGGTCACGTTCGCGGCCGGGTCCAGGAGGATAACCCCCAGGCGCTCCGCTTGGAGTTCGAACACCAGTCCCCGGCTGCCGTCCTCGAAGCGCAAGATTTCTTCTGCGGCGGCGGAAGGCAGGCCGTAGACCCAGGCGATGCCGTCGCCCACTGAGGCGACCCGCCCCTGCTCGCCCAGCCGCAGCCCGAATCGGTAGCGCGCAACCCGGTTGTCCAACCGCTCGAGGACTCCGGCTTCACTCGCCATGATCGAACATCTCCGAGAAGAAACTCAATTCGTCGCGCAGGTTGGCCATCAGCACCCACGAGCCCGCCATCACGCATGTGCCAGCCCGCAGAACGGGATCTTCGGCGAACGAAGGGGCGACCGGACGGCCGGCGAGTTGGCTGAATGCCTGCGCAAACGCGCTTCGCCGCGTCTCTCCGAGCGGGTAGGCGGTGACCACCTTGACGCGCACGCCCGGTTCCCGCAACGCCGCGCGCAGGGCGTCCAGCTTGTCCGGCGGTTCAGTGACGAGTTCGCTCAAGGCCAGGTCCACCAGCTTCGCTTCCAGCTCGGGGCCGGTCAGCCGCTCCAGCAGGCGCGCGGCAAAGCGGGCGGCGATCGTGACCGCCTGCCGCTCCAGGGCGTGCTGCCGATCGCTGCGCGCCCTGGTCTCAAGGGCTTCCCGCCGCTTGCGCTCCTGCGCGATCTCCGTCTCCAGTGCGGCCAGGCGCTCCGCGCGCGCAGCCGAGATCTCCTCGTCCAAGCGCGCCTTTGCCGCCACTCGTTCCCGTTGCCAGGCATCCAAGCGGTTTGCGTACTCGTCTTTCAATGACTGCGCTTCGCTGCGCAAGGTATCGGCCTGTACGAGATTTTTCTCGCTCTCCGCCCGACGGGTTTCGATCACCGCCAACACCGGGCGATAGAAAAAGTGTTTCAGTATCCATACCAGGATCAGGAAGTTCACCGCCTCCAGCGCAAAGGTTGTCCAGTCGAAGTCCATCGCGCGCCTATTTCAAAAGGTATTGCAGCAATGGATTGCGGAACAGCACGATCAGCACCACCACCAGCACATAGATCGCGAGCGACTCGATCATCGCCAGGCCGATGAACAGCGTGCGCGTGATGGATTTTTCGGCCTCGGGCTGGCGCGCGAGCGCGTCCAGCGCCTGGGCGATCGCACGCCCCATGGCGAGCGCGGGGAAAATCACGCCGAGGGTGATGGCGGCAAGGCCGACGACGGTGGACAGCAGCGTGAACCAGGTCATGTCATTCATAGGTTGCTCCTCTTCTCCAACTCGCGGGATTGCAGCGTGCCGGCGACATAGACAAGCGCCAGCATGCCGAAGATGTAGGCCTGCACCAGCGCCTCGACGATGTGCAACATGAGCAGCGGCACCGGCGCAAAAAGCCCCGCCACCAGCAGCACCAGCAGCGCCGCCATCTCGAGACTCATCATGTTACCGAACAGGCGGACGGCGAGGGCGAGAGTACGGGTGATCTCGCCGAGCACGTGAAAGGGCAGCAGAATCGGGTTCGGCGCGAGATAGTGGCGCAGATAGCCGGTGAGGCCGTCGATACTGATACCGAACCAGTGTACCGACAGAAACACCAGCACGGCCAGCGCCACGGTAAGGGAGAGATCGCTCGTGGGCGAGCGCAGTCCCGGCACGAGCCCGATCAGATTGGCCGCTACGATGAAGATCCACAGCGTGCCGATGAACGGCAGCAGCCGCGTGGCATGCGCCGGCGCGACGGCCTCAATGGCCCCGCGCAGGGCAAGCGCTGTCCCCTCCAACGCTGTCTGCAAACGCGTTGGCGCGTGCACGCTCAAGCGGCGCGTGCCGAAACCGGCAAGACCGCCGAGCAATGCCATCAGCAGCCAGGTGGTGAGCACCGTAGCGCCGACGTGGAATGGCCCCAGATCAAAGGCCAGGGCCTCGAGCAGTTCCGGCTTGTCCATTCAATGCCTCTGGATGTAGAGATAAACGTTCATGGCGCCGATAAAAACTCCCGTCACCAGCAGGCTCATGGTCCAGCGGTAGGAATAGCCCTCCCGCAGGCCGTCCAGCCAACTGCCGAGATAGACGCCACCCACCACCGGTAACACGAAGAGCAGCGCCAGCGTGCCCAGGAACACCGTCTGGGCAAGCACGGTAGGACGATCCTTCTCTGCCTGCTCCGTACGCCGCGCTTGTTTCTCAATATTTTTACGCAGCCGCTCGCTATCCTGCATCGACGCTACTCCCGCCCCAGTTCTACGAGGCGCTTGAGCATCTCGGCCTCAAGCAGATGCAGCTTGCGCCGCGTCTCCGCCAGCGCCCGTTCCTCTTCCAGCAGTTCCCCCGCCAGCGCCTGTGCAATGCGCCGCGCGTCGGTGTCGCGCAGGTAGCGCCGGGTGCTCAAATAGAGCGCGTTGTCGACGAAATAGAGCACGCCGCCCGGCAGGCCCAGATATTCCGTGGCGCCGTCGCCACGGCGCAGCCGCACGAGGCCGAAGGTCAGAACCGTCATGAAGCGGTCGTGCCGAGCCAGGAGACCAAAGCTGCCGCTCTCGTCCTCGCCGACAAAGCTCGCCACCTCGTCGATGCGCTCGTAACTGTCGGCCGCATACAGATGCAGGGTGAAGGTATTCATGGCTTCACCCCCATGGCGCCGCGCATGTAGCAGCGGTCCTCTGGCAGATCGTCGTAATCGCCGCGCAGAAAGGCCTCGCAATCCGCCAGCATCTGCGCTAGCGGCACCGATACCCCCGGCACGCCCATGTGGGCGGCCAGCGAATGGAATGGCTGCGTCAGGTAGCGCTGCAGCTTGCGCGCGCGTCGCACAACGCGCTGGTCTTCCTCGGAGAGCTCCTCGATGCCGAGCATGGTGATGATGTCTTCCAGCTCACGATAGCGGGCAAGATGCTCCCGCACGTCTTGTGCCACAGTATAGTGCCGCTCGCCCAGGAAATACCGGTCCACAACCTTGCTCCCCGAGACGAGCGGATCCACTGCCGGGTAAATGCCCTTGCCCGCCTGGCTCCGCGACAGGATCACGCGCGTGTCCAGATGAGCAAGGATGGCGCCCACCGCGGGGTCGGTCATGTCGTCGGCGGGCACGTAGACGGCTTGCACAGAGGTGATATCGCCGCGCCGGCTTGAAACGATTCGGTCCTCCAGCTCCGCAACCTCGGAGGGCAGCGTGGGCTGATAGCCGACGGTTGCGGGCATACGGCCGAGCAGCCCTGACACCTCGGAGCCCGCCTGCACGAAGCGAAAAGCGTTATCCATCAGAAACAGAACTTCCTTGTTGAGCGTATCGCGCAGATACTCGGCGTAGGCGAGGGCGGTCAAGCCGACGCGAAAACGCACGCCCGGTGATTCATCCATCTGCCCGAACACCAGCAGCGCGCGGGCCAGCGCCCCGTTGTCTCCCATCTCGTGCCACAGCTCGTGCCCTTCGCGGATACGCTCCCCGACCCCCGCGAACACCGATACCCCGCCGTGCAGGGAAGCGACGGCCTGCATGAACTCCATGATAAGCACCGTCTTGCCCACGCCCGCACCGCCGAAGAGTCCGGTCTTGCCGCCCCGGATGAACGGGCAAAGCAGATCGATCACTTTAATCCCGGTCTCAAGGATGCCGCTCGACGGCATCGTCTCGCGCAGCGACGGCGGAGGGGAAAGCAGGTCGCGAAACTCGCCGGGAGCGAGCGGTGGCCCGCCGTCCAGCGGCGCGCCGAACACGTCGAGCAATCGGCCGAGGCATTTGCCGGACACCGGCACCCGCAATGGCCCGCCGCTGTCGAAGACCAGCGTGCCGCGCTGGAGCCCCGCCGTGCGGTGCAGAGCGATGGCGCGCACGTGGTGTGAATCGAGGTGGTGGAGCACTTCGAGCACCGCGCTCCCGCCGTCGATGGACAACTGCAGCGCGCGGTGCAGCGGCGGCAGCGTCTCACAAGCGATATCCACCACCGGGCCGTGTATCTCCGCGACACGACCGATAGAGGCTGCAGATGGTTCTAGGGCAATCATTTTCTGCTCGGGATCAAGTACATGGCAGACACAGCCGCCGATTCAGGCCCTCTGCGGAAGGGGGGATCAAATCCGACCGACCCGTCGGATACGGTTTTCATGACAGCTGGTCCAACTCGATGCTCTCCTCGCAAAGCCAACACAGCAAGTCTTGGGTGCAACTTCTCGTACCTAAAGCAGCGAACGGATAACCGGGATGGGCTTTTGCTCCCCGCTATTTACGAACAGCCGCTGTTTTTTGTACGGGGCTTAGCTTCCTACTCGTCATGGGTTCCCCTGTCACGCCAAAGTACTTCTGACGAAACTTCAAGGCGACATTGACAAGACTGATGAGCACCGGGACCTCCACCAATGGTCCGATTACAGCCGCAAATGCCTGGCCGGAGTTGATCCCGAAGACGGCCACAGTCACGGCAATGGCGAGCTCGAAATTATTAGAAGCAGCGGTGAAAGAAAGGGTGGCGCTCTGAGCATAATTGGCCCCCACTTTCTTACTCATATAAAAAGACAGCAGAAACATGATCACGAAATAAATGAGCAAGGGAACGGCGATTCGGACAACATCCAGTGGAATCTTCACGATGAATTCACCCTTGAGGGAGAACATAACCACGATGGTGAATAGCAGGGCGATCAGTGTAATAGGACTGATCTTGGGAATGAATTTTTCATGGTACCACTGCTTATCTTTCAACGTGATCAGAGTAAATCGGGTGATGACCCCGGCGATGAAGGGAATACCCAAGTAGATAAAGACACTCTCGGCAATTTGGCCAATCGTGATGTTCACCACCACCCCCGTGAGCTCAAGAAGCGGAGGTAGAACAGTGATGAAAATAAACGCGTAGATAGAAAAGAAAAGGACTTGAAAGATTGAGTTGAAAGCCACCAAGCCTGCGCAGTATTCGGTATCTCCCTTGGCCAAGTCATTCCAGACAATGACCATCGCGATACAGCGAGCCAACCCGATCATGATCAGGCCCACCATATATTCGGGATATCCTCGTAGAAAAACGACGGCCAAAATGAACATGAGGATAGGGCCTATGATCCAGTTCTGAACCAAGGAGAGCCCGAGCACTTTGTAGTTTCTGAATACCTCGCCGAGTTCTTCATATTTCACCTTGGCCAAGGGTGGATACATCATGAGGATCAGCCCGACGGCAATGGGGATGTTGGTCGTCCCAGATTGAAACTGATTCCAGAAGCCGACCACACCTGGAAAAAGATATCCCCATCCCACGCCCACAAACATTCCAAGAAAGATCCATAACGTCAGATAGCGATCGAGCAAAGAAAGTTTTTTACTGATCCGTTCTTCAGCCATCGTCCTGCTCCTTTTTTGCTGATCCTGGTATTTTTCCGTTTCTTTTGCGATTTGAAATAATGCGCTTCCATTACGGAAACGCATTCGATTTATCTAGGCATATCTTTGTTAATGATATCTCCCCGATCGCCAAACATATCCGTAAAATTGAATTTATAATCGTTCAACCTCTTTATCTCCAATAGCTCTTCTGGCGGAGCGGTCAGGAGTTTCAAGCTCAGGCTATCGCCCATTTTTTCAACCGTATCGATATCCTCCGCCGTTACAGGGTTTTCCTGCGCCCGTAGGCTCCGAATTCTGTTTTCAAGAACCACCTGGTCATCCGGAAAAACACCGGCCTTTAAATGCACATGGTAAGCCTCGCCAGTTGAAATTCTCTGAATGATAAATCCGCCAGCGATGGAGGCATCAATCCTCAACGTTTTGAAATTGATCCTGGCGCCGGTTAAAAACGCCGCCGCATCAGCCCAACAGGGCCCATTTTTTGAAACCACCTGGAGATCGGTTCGGTCGACCACGCCATCGGGAAACACTTTGCTCAACACGGCTTTGATCTCGACAAAGGCAATCACAAGACCGTCACACATGTGGCCATGAATCCGTGCAATATCCTTTAAACCAATCTCTTTTGTTTGCAGGTTATAACGACCCAGTGCGCTATCCGTATCCCTAACCACAATGGGCTGATTGTTAGGAGCATTTGCTGCCCACTCCGGATAGAACCAATCGGGGCTGTTATCGCTTGCGCCGAGTGGTTTATACTCTTTGGTCATCTCAAAAGTCTCCCGATCCCTGGTTCCATGAACCGACGAGATACTTTCCGTATTTCTGTTGCGTCGCCGCACGTCTCGCTAACTTTAGTTTCTTCTCTAGGTGAGAAGAGGGGTAACAGCAGTGCCTCCTGCAGCGGCAACAATCATTTTAAGAATGTCTCTTCTTTGCCTGTTCAGTTAATTCCTCCTCGTATAACGTATTTGGTGTTTCAATTAACTTATACTCGAACCATCCTGCTTATTTTATATCCGAGCCGATCCGAGCCCTTTACTTTTGTGTGTCTGGTGGTTCCTGTGATCCGTAACGTGCGGTCCAAATCCCTCTTAGTTTGGACTCTGTGTCCCCTTCAAAGCCAACAGCCCAGCGTACAGCAAATCCAAAATCATGATGCGCCTGCTCAACGGTGGCGGGCGCCCAGCGATGCCAGATCTCGTTGGACCCGCGCTGTAATCAACTCTCCAACCCGGCGACGGAGATTCATGATTCGCCGGTCGTCGATCTTATACAGTACGCGCACACCTTCCTTCCGCGCCAAAAGTACTCCCGCTCGCTTCAAGATCTGCAAATGGCGCGAAATGGTTGATTTGTCGAGATTGATGTGCGGCTCGATCTCACAACCGCACTTTTCCTCTTCTCCCAAGAAGTCCAAGATCCGCAATCTTACAGGGTGAGCCAACGCCTGTAAGAACTGAGCCTCTCGCTCTAGACGCGGTAAGTCAGAGTGTTTATTCATGCATCTATGCGCGCTTATACTTAATTTCACAAATAGTCCGTGCAAGGTCTATACCGGGAATATTCTTGCTGCTTTTATGATTCTAATCGAGAAGATTCCTCGCTTATGCTGGCAAGCCTGCAAAAACGGCAATTCAGCAACGGCCGGTATCTCGGTCTGCTGGTCAGTGATTGCCAGCCATCGTGACCTGGTTCTTCCTCTGGGCTCGTGACGAGAGAATCCCGACAAAGGAACTCGCGCATCTGCGAATGATGGACACGAAAGTTCGTGTTCTTGCGAATTATCCGAACTGAATCTGAATATTCATTCAAGTTTCATCATACTTTTTTCCGAAAATGATCAAAGAATTCACTCAACCCAGTTGGCATTGCCGTTGCTCTAAGCTTGTGGATGTTTTTTGCTGACATCTTCACGTTATTCATAGGAGGAAAAGCGATGGAAGCAAAAGTCAAGGGGCACACGTATCGTACCGCCGTTCGATGGACGGGCGAGAAGCGCGGGGTAAGCACAGCAAGCGGCAAGCCATCAATCGATGTGGCCACTCCACCGGAATTCCAAGGGCATGAAGGGATCTGGTCGCCTGAAGATTTGTTTGTCACCTCGGTGAACGTCTGTGTCATGATGACGTTTGTCGCCTTCGCCGAACGAGCGGGTTTATCGCTCACAAGATATGAAAGCGAGGCCGAAGGGCGCTTGGAATTCGTGGACGGCGGCTTTCAATTCACAAGGGTCACCGTAAGGCCTCACGTGCTTGTGAAACCAGGCACAAATGTCAGGCAGGCCCACGAACTCATGGCCAAAGCCGAGAAGTATTGTCTGGTTTCACGGTCGGTCAAAAGCCAGATCGCGGTGGAAGCAAACATTTCGGAAGGTGATGGCGCGCCCTGATGTGGCGGAATAGAGCTATTCTTCGGCTGCAGTCACATTCCAGTTATCAGTTTTGCAACATACCACTATTCAGTTGCCGCAGTTCTGATAAACCATCTTCCTCCCGGATAGAGAAAAAGCGCCGAAACCTAATGGTATGGCAATTGCGTAAGTACCGTTGAATAAGCCGGGCGGTCTTAGAACCTCGGACAGACAAACGAGAGGAGGACAAGAGATGAAGAGATTTGGAGGCTTTGTAACGTTACTTTTTGTTCTGAGCATTTTTGCCGCTGTTGACTCCTACGCGCAGCCGAGAGGCATGAGGTGGAGGGGGAGTGGTGGTTGGGGGCCGGGGATGCCGTACAGCAAGATGTATGATCCCAAAACGGTCGAGACTATCTCTGGCGAGGTCATGAAGGTGGACGCAATTACGCCTCGAAAAGGATGTCTAATGGCCTGCATATGACGGTGAAGACGGACAAAGAGGAAATCCCTGTCCATCTGGGGCCAGCCTATTTCATCGAGAATCAAGACGTGAAGATCGAGGCGAAGAGCAAGGTGGAGGTGAAAGGCTCGCGGATTACCTTTGACGGGAAGCCGGCGATCATAGCCGCAGAAGTGAAAAAGGGCGATGAAGTTTTGAAGCTCCGGGACGATGCCGGATTCCCTGTATGGAGCGGCTGGAGACGGCGCTAGTGCTAGTCAAAGTGAGGACCGCCTGGCTTAGCGATAATAAAGAAGTCGCTCGTCCTCTGTTGTGATGGCTGCTCCGTTTTTCCTTTTGGGATTACCACGGCGCTTGCAATGCTTTCCATGAGGCGCAGGAAGTTGGAGCGTTCGCCATTCTTGTTAGCGGAGGATATTCGCGCCTTATCCTTGCCCTGTCTCCGGGTAGCTTTCTTTACATTGCTCCTACGACCGATCTGATACCCAGTCTTCACGATGGGTTTCCTTGTTATGCCAGCTTCTCGTGATTCTGGGGGCCTGGCAACGATTATCCTTCTCCATTCGCTGCACTGAGTTGCCCGCGCGATAGTCTCAGATAAGAATGGCGCAAACTTATTTGCAGGATTGACAAGTGGCCGGCGAATATCTGGGCTAATTCATGTAAAACGGTTAATTTTGGAGCTGGCATACAAATTGAATGTGCCCTGTCAGAAACAAGATCATTTGGATTTTAAAAAAAATGAACCTACAGCACGCCAGGGCCTTCAGCTTCATTGGAATTGCGTTGCTCTTCCTCCCGCTCGCTCACGCAAGCGATATCGTGGGCTGGGTGGAGAAGGTTCGCATTTATCCGGGTAACCTCCTCGTTGAAGCCCGGATTGATACCGGCGCGGAACTTTCTTCCCTTCACTGTGATTGTATTTCCCCCTACGAGCGGAACGGTGAGAAGTGGGTTAGTTTCGTGGTCGTCACACTGGACGGAAGGCCAACGTTGATGGAGCGAAGGGTTCACCGGACGGCCAAGATTAAACGGCATTTCGGTGAAGTCCAGGAACGCATGGTCATAAAGCTCGGAGTCTGTCTCGGCAAGACCTACAAGGAAGCGGAGGTCAATCTGGTCGACCGAAGCGGCTTGACTTATCCGATGCTGGTCGGGCGCGATTTTTTGGAAGGCGATTTTCTTGTCGACCCGTCCGCGGAATACAAGATCGAGCCCCAATGCAATGAGCCAAAGAAATGAATCCGCGACAGCTCTATCTTTTATGTGCGGCTCTTGCTCTCGCTGCTCTGGGCGTTTTTGCTTATAAGCATCTGGTGCTCGGCTTTCCGCTTCAGCCGGACGCTGAGGTGGAAGCCTGGGACCTTGAAGTCGGGATCCGCTTCATGGGCCGGGGAGACCCGGTCAAGGTCTCTCTTTTGCTCCCACGAAAGAACGATGGCTACGCCGTTGTCCAGGAGCACTTCGTTTCCGGAGGTTATGGGTTAGCCACTCAAGCAGAGGACGAGCGCCGCATCGCGACATGGTCGGCGCGCCAGGCTTCCGGAAGACAGTCTCTCTATTATCGGGCAATCATTCGCCCCGCGCTATCAAATGAGGCCGCGAGCGCGCGTAAGCCTCCGAGAGTGCGGCTGCCGCGTTTCGAAGGGGCAACGCGAGAAGCCGCCGATGCTCTTCTTTCCGAGGTCTATTCACGATCAGCGGACGTGGAGAGCATGGTAAAAGCGCTAATTAGACGCCTTGCAGGCTCTTCGGGCAGAAGCCAGAACATGCCTCTCCTGCTGGGGGACAAACCCTCAGTGTCACACAAAGCCGAGCTAGCGGCGCAAATCCTCGCATTGGCGGACATACCCGCGAGGCCGGTTCACGGCATTCGGTTGCAGCCACTGGCTCGAGACACTCCGATCCTGCATTGGTTGGAGGCTTATCACGACGGGTCTTGGCATGCCTATGATATGGAGACGAGCGAGCGCCGCATTCCGAAGGAGTATCTCGCCTGGTGGCGTGGGGCAGGATCGTTGGTGACTTTGAGTGGCGGCGCCGAGCTGTCGACGCAAGTGTCCGTGACCCTCAACAAGGAGTCTGCTTTGCTTGTTGCGACCGCCCATGAAAAGGCCTCTCGCCCTGCGCTGTTCGAGTTCTCGCCGTCTGTCCTGCCGATCAGCGCCCAGGCCGTTTACCATGTTTTTCTTGTTGTGCCCGTGGGGGTGCTGATTTTGGTCATAATGCGCAATCTGATTGGCATGCGAACGTTCGGCACGTTCATGCCAGTCCTGATTGCGCTCGCCTTCAGGGAAACCCGTTTGCTCTCGGGCATCGTCTTGTTTTGCCTGTTGGTCGGAGCTGGTCTTGGGATTCGTTTTTATCTCGAACAACTAAAACTCCTGGTAGTCCCACGGCTGGCGGCTGTCTTGATCATCGTCGTCCATCTCATGTTTGTCCTGGATTTGTTGAGTCACAAATTTGGACTGCAGCCGGGGCTTTCTGTGACGCTCTTCCCCATGGTGATTATGACCATGACGATCGAGCGTCTGTCTGTGGTGTGGGAAGAGCGCGGCCCTGGTGAATCCCTAAAGCAGGGGCTCGGCAGCCTGCTGGTAGCGTCCGTTGCCTACGTCGCCATGAACTTTGACTATCTCCAGCATCTATTTTTCATATTTCCGGAGCTGATTTTACTGGTACTTGCAGCAATAATCTTGCTGGGACGTTACTCTGGCTATCGGTTGCTTGAGCTTTGGCGGTTTAAGGTCTTGGCAGTGGAGAACGCGTGATTCGCGACCCAAGAATAGGTTCTCTATGTTCAAGGTCCTGAAGAAACTGCTCCAACTCGGCGTTCTGGGGATCAACGGGCGCAACGGTCAATACTTGCTCCGGTACAACCCGCGGAGATTATACCCGCTGGTGGATGACAAGCTGCAAACCAAGCGACTGGCGGAAGGCGCCGGCATTGGCGTCCCTGAATTGTACGGCGTTGTGGAAATTCACAGACAGATCCGCGATCTTCCCAATCTCCTGGCTGAACATCCCGACTTTGTGGTGAAGCCGTCCCGTGGTAGTGGCGGGGACGGTATTCTAGTGATAGTAGGACGGTCCAGGAGAGGCTACAGGAAAACCAATGGGACCATCATTTTACCGGAAGAGCTGGGACACCATGTGGCTAATATTCTGAGCGGGATGTACAGTTTGGGAGGGCAGGCAGACGTAGCGCTGATCGAATATCGAGTTCAGCCCGACGCTGTATTTGAGTCAATTTCTTACCAGGGTGTTCCCGATATCCGAGTGATTGTTTTTATGGGCGTGCCGGTGATGGCTATGGTGAGACTCCCAACCCGGCAGTCGGATGGCAAAGCAAATCTACACCAGGGCGCCCTTGGGACCGGCGTTGACATTGCAACCGGTAAGACACTTACGGCGGTGTGGGGAAACGGCGTTGTCGCGGACCACCCGGACACAGGCAATGCTGTTAGCGGGATACAAATACCGCGCTGGAATCAACTCCTTCTGCTCGCCGCCAGGTGTTCGGACTTGACGGGACTGGGCTACCAGGGAGCCGACTTCGTGCTCGACAGCAGAAAGGGACCGCTGCTTCTGGAGGTTAATGCCAGGCCGGGGCTCAATGTACAGATCGCTAACCGCGCGGGTCTATTACCCCGACTTAGACTTGTGGAAGAACATTTAAACGAGTTTCGATCGGCGGAAGAGCGTGTTCTGTTTGCCCGACGATACTTTGGGAGCCAGAATTTCACGCCGTCTTTCGGCCACAAAGATCGGCTCATAGAATCATCAACGATAAGCGCCGGAAACCCCGGGACAAGTTTTGCAACGAGATTTCTGCCTTCCGCTCGCACCGAACCCATTTCCGCAGAAAAATAGCGCAAAAAAACAAGCCTTGTGCCACCCGCACGACACCACCCTGCCGGACATTCTTCCGACCCAATACTTGCCGAATTTTGAGGAAAAGCCGTTCGGTTTGATTTGTTTTATTTCCAGAATCGGCGCATAAAAAAAGAAAGTCGGGAAACAAGATTGGCACGAAAGGTGCTCTGTCGCGCTGTCACGCTCCCTTGGCATTGGGATGGAGTGCGGCGGTTAAGCAAAAGGGGGAAAAATGGTGAATCAGCCGCGAGATCTCGAATCCACGAAGCGCCCGGACCAGCCCGCCGGTCACCATCACGGTCGGCGGTTGTATGATCGCTTTTCCTTGGCGCGCCTGGCTTATCGACGAGAGGATGTCGAGATGGCGGAGGCGGCGCATACCCACGAGCACCTGGAGAACAGCCTTAGCGAGGATGGCAGGCGCAGCCAGCATCTAGCGGACGCGGTCCTTGGCGCAACGGATGGCATCATCACGACCTTTGCCGTCGTGGCCGGAGCGGCTGGCGCCTATCTCTCCGCCGGGATTGTGCTGATCATGGGGATGGCTAACCTGGTGGCGGATGGATTTTCTATGGCAGTGGGGAACTATCTGGGTGCCCGCTCTCAACAGGACTACTGGAAGCGCGAGCGGGCGAGAGAAACCTGGGAGATTGAGCACCTCCCTGAAGCCGAGCGGGAAGAAGTCCGGCGCCTCTACCGAAGGAAGGGATTCGAAGGGGAGACACTGGAGCGGATTGTCGCTACCATTACCAGTGAGGAGAAGCGCTGGGTTGATGAAATGATGCGCGAAGAGTTGGGTATTCAGGAGGAGAGACTCGCGCCTTTTAGCAGCGGCTTGATTACCTTTGCGGCTTTTAATCTGGCGGGTTCCCTTCCTTTGATCTCTTATATCATCGCTTTCCTAAACCCGGCGCTTATGCCCGGGCCTTTCCCTGTTTCGGTAGCGGTGACGGCGATTTCTCTCTTCGGTGTCGGAGTGGCGCGCCGCTTTATGACACACCGTCCGTGGTGGGAAAGCGGTTTGGAGATTCTTCTTGTGGGCGGCTTCGCCGCTGCGTGCGCGTTTCTCGCAGGCTATCTCCTGCGGGGACTCGCCGGCTGACCGCGATCCGATTCTTGATCGATGGACTTTTGCAGTTTCTTTTCGGAGTCGGCTAGGCCATGAACTTTGGAGAAGATTCAGATCGGGCCTGAAAACAGGAGGACATCGTGGAAAAAAAGCAGCAGCAGTTCTCCCTATGGTACTTTATCATAGCTTTTGCCGTGGTGGTTTTGATCCAAAACTTCCTGGTGAGCGGCCAGGTCGAGACCATCTCCTATAGCCAGTTCAAATCACTGGTTAGAAAAAACCTGATCACGGATGTCGTCATCGGTGAAAAGACGATCCGCGGCAACATCAAGCCTGAAGGGGTGAAGGAGGCATTCCCGCCGGAAAAGCTGAAAGAGATTGGCCACGATGGCAAGAAACCCCATCCCTTTGTCGCAGTCAGGGTGGAGGATCCCGGTTTGACCGCCGAACTGGAGCAGGCCCGTATTCCGTTCAAGGGCGAGACCACCAGCACCTGGCTTCCAACCATTTTGTCCTGGGTGGTCCCCGTGGCCCTCTTTTTTCTTTTGTGGAGCTATCTTCTGAACCGCATGGGCACAGGCAGCGGCATGATGCAGATCGGGAAGAGCAAAGCCAAGGTTTACATCGAGAAAAAGACCGGAGTGACCTTCGAGGATGTCGAAGGAATTGACGAAGCCGAGGAGGAGTTGATGGAGGTGGTGGAGTTTCTAAAAAATCCGGGAAAATACCAGAGGCTGGGCGGCCACATCCCGAAAGGAGTGCTATTGCTGGGTCCTCCGGGGACCGGAAAGACACTGCTGGCCCGTGCCGTGGCGGGCGAGGCAGGGGTCCCTTTTTTTAGCATTTCAGGGTCTGACTTTGTTGAAATGTTTGTTGGCGTCGGAGCCGCCCGGGTGCGAGACCTCTTTGCCCAGGCGGCGCAGCACGCGCCGAGCATCATTTTTATCGATGAGTTGGATGCGCTGGGCAAGGCGAGAGGCATGAGCATGCTCACGAGCCATGATGAACGGGAGCAGACTCTCAATCAACTGCTGGCGGAGATGGATGGGTTTGATCCGAACAAAGGGGTCATCATCATGGCGGCGACTAACCGGCCGGAGATTCTGGATCCCGCCCTGCTCCGTCCCGGCAGGTTCGACCGGCAGGTATTGGTCGACCGTCCGGACCTCAAGGGGCGGGAGAAGATCCTCGCTTTGCACGCGAAAAAGATCAAGCTGTCTCCCTTGGTGGATCTCAAACTGGTGGCGGCCAAGACGCCCGGTTTCGTGGGCGCGGATCTGGCCAACATCGTCAATGAAGCAGCCCTTCTTGCCGCGCGGCAGGGTAAAGACGCGGTGGAGATGGCCGACTTCGATGAGGCCATTGAGCGGGTCGTTGCCGGGCTGCAAAAAAAGAGCCGAGTTATCAGTCCCAAAGAAAAGAGGACCGTTGCGTATCACGAATCGGGCCATGCCCTCGTGGCGGAGCTTGTTCCAGGGGCCGATCCGGTTACCAAGATCTCGATCATTCCCCGTGGCGTGGCGGCTTTAGGCTATACCCATCAGCTTCCTACCGAGGACCGCTACCTGATGACTCGTTCGGAGCTTGTCGCCCGGGTTTATGTCTTGCTGGGTGGAAGAGTTGCGGAAGAGATGGTATTCGGGGATGTTTCTACCGGAGCCCAGAATGATCTTCAAAAAGCGACGGAGATAGCCAGGACAATGGTGACACAGTTCGGAATGAGCGAGAAGCTCGGGCTGGTTTCTCTGGAGGGGCCGAGAACTCCTCTGTTTTTGCCGGTCCCGACCCAGACGGCCAAAGAGTACAGCGAGGAGACAGCCCGTATGATCGATTCCGAGGTGAAGCAGATACTTTCGGAAGCGCACATGAAAGCCAGGGAGATTCTTTCCTCTCACCGCGGGGCTCTGGATGAACTGGCAAAGCTTCTCCTCGAAAAAGAAATCGTCGAAAGACCTGAGCTTCAAACCATATTAAAAGTCAGAAACATTGACAGCGTGAAAGAAAGAAAGCGGCTCGCGGAAACTCTCGAACGAGACGAGCTGGACGAGAAAAAGGAGTAAGCATGAGAAATGGCACAACTGGTGATCATCTTCGCAAACTATTTCTGGTTATCTTGACCGTTTTTCCAACGTCGTTATTGCCCGACAAAATTTTAGCCCAGGCCGCCCCGTTGCTTCCCCAGGTTGTGGCGAAGGTTAGGCCTTCCATTGTCCAGATCACCACCCGACAGGTGTCATACGACATTCTCCTTCGTCCCGTGCCGTCGGAAGGAGTGGGGTCAGGGGTCATTTTCGACCCACAAGGGCGTATACTCACGAACAGTCACGTTGTTGGCGAAGCCAAGGAAGTTCGCGTGGTGTTGCCGGACGGTAGGAGGTTCACGGGAAGGGTCGTCGGGCGAGATCCCGTAACAGATCTGGCCGTGGTAGCTATAAAAGGTAAAGACCTGCCTTTTACGCCTCTTGGCGACTCTTCTAAGCTGGAAGTTGGCGAGACATTGATCGCTATAGGGAATGCTCTCGGTTTGGAAGGAGGGCCAACGGTGACCGTAGGAGTCGTAAGCGCTTTGAATCGGTCTATTGAGGATCCAGGGGGGATCGCTTTGCATGATCTGATTCAAACGGATGCCGCGATCAATCCCGGTAACTCAGGCGGGCCCCTCGTGAACCTGCGGGGTCAACTCGTGGGTATCAATACCGCCATGATCGCTTCCGCCCAGGGAATTGGTTTCGCCATCGCGGTCAATACCGCAAAGCCGGTCGCAAAAGAGCTCCTGGAAAAGGGAAGAGTGGTCCGGCCCTGGCTTGGAATTGCCTCGATTACGATAACGCCGGCGTTGGCCGCGTCTTACGACCTCCCGGCGGAAGAGGGCGTTTTTGTGGCCCGGGTGGAGCGAGGAAGTCCCGCGTCGAAGGGAGGAGTCAGGGTGGGAGACATCATTGTCGGTTTCGGTGGGGAAAAGGTAAAGAATCTGGCTGACCTGCGCGCAGCGATTGGTAAAAAGAAGATGGGCGAGAAGACCAGCGTAGAGGTTCAACGAGATAGCAAGAGATTTACTGCCAGCGTCGTGCTCGGCAAAATGCCGGAAAGTTAAACTGAAGGAGCGTAAAAAGTTAAACGTGAAAAGTGAATCGGAGCCCCCATTCACGTTTCACCTTTTACCTTTCACGATCCATTTTTTTCGGATCGGCGTAGTTCGATCACAGACGGCCTTTGCTCAGTTTCAGGTCTCTGATTAGCAAAGTTGATGGAGGAGGATTTTGTGTGAAAGCGCTGGTGATGGTTTTTTTTAGTGTTTTTCTGGCCGAGTTGGGTGATAAGACTCAGTTGGCCACCCTACTGTTTGCAACGGACGGAAAGATGGGGCGGCTCGGCGTGTTTTTCGCTGCGTCGGGGGCGCTGGTTTTTTCAAGTCTTCTGGCTGTCCTGTTCGGGGCTCAGATCGCCCGCTACATTTCACCTGTGGCGCTAAAAATCGCAGCGGGGTCGGGATTCATCCTCATTGGTATCTGGATGGTTATTGGAGCGCGTTCGTAGTTGATGATTTATCCTGGGCAGAGCCTTTGCGGCTTAGCCCCCGGTCGCAGCGCTGGCGCTGTTTGTACTCGGTGCCTCTATAATCCGGCCTGGAGAGCGAACCCACGTTTATGAACGATGCAAAGATTGCTTACTTCTCTATGGAGATAGGGCTTGAGAGCGGGATGCCGACCTACAGCGGAGGGCTGGGGGTTTTGGCCGGAGACACCGTTCGCGCCGCGGCCGATCTGAGAGTCCCAATGGTAGCGGTTACTCTGCTTCACCGGAAAGGTTATTTCTACCAGAGGCTGGATGCAAACGGCCGGCAAAGGGAAGAGTCGGTCGAATGGGTGGTCGAGGACTATCTCGAGGAGAGAGGACCGAGAACATCAGTGATCTTGGAAGGGCGCAGCGTCCGCGTGCGGTCCTGGCGCTACGAAGTCAGCGGCTCCGGGGGCTTCGTGGTGCCGGTCTACTTTTTAGATACGGATCTTCCCGAAAACAGCGAATGGGACCGGACGCTGACCCACTTTCTTTATGGCGGGGACCAGCATTACCGGCTCTGCCAGGAAGTGGTCCTTGGCATGGGAGGCGTCAGAATGCTCCGCGCCCTTGGATACGCGAGCCTCGATCGGTTCCACATGAACGAGGGGCACTCGAGCCTGCTGGCGCTGGAGCTGTTAGATGAGGAGGTCAGGGCCGCCGAACGCAGCGAAGATGTCGTGCCTGCTTCGGAAGAATGGCTGGAGCTTTCGGACCAGGCGACGAAAAAATCCAGCGCAGAGTCCGTCACCCGGGACACAATCGAAGCAGTAAGAAAAAAATGCATATTCACGACCCATACTCCGGTTCCAGCCGGGCAAGACCAGTTTCCATTGGATCTGGTGAATCGTGTTCTGGGCCGGCGGGAAGTTTACGAGATGAAGGATGTGTTCTGTTGTGAAGATCGCCTCAACATGACTTATCTGGCGCTCAACTTAAGTCATTACATCAACGGAGTTGCCAAGCGCCACGGGGAAGTTTCGAGACTCATGTTTGCTCACTATGACATCGACGCAATCACCAACGGAGTCCACGCGGTCACCTGGAC
>JACQUW010000117.1 GCA_016210115.1 Deltaproteobacteria bacterium
ACTTCTGACTCATGACGACGTAACCCTCCCTTGGTGCTGATCTGATCAACCAGTTGTGGGTTACATTCCAAATGAGTCAACGATACCCCCTTGGGTTACATTTTAGATGAGTTGATACGAGGGGTTGACAAAGAAGTCGTTTTTTCTTAGTATAATTTCTGCGTATTGCTCAATTCAGCGATTTTCTTTGGAACCAATCCCACGCTAAGGTTGTCATTCGCTGTATCCCGACCTGAATTTTTGATTTGACTTTCAAGCTAAGGTTCAGATTCGTGACAAAGCCCCTTTTGTATTGAGTTGCAGTGTCTTCGAAGAACTTTATTCGAGGGGCGGCTTGACGATTCTCAGGTTATGAGGAGCGAATGTGAATCCGTTGCGTCTCGGATGAAGGCAAAACTTTCAGGAAGTTCACTTTGAGGGTCGAAAGGAGAGGACTATCTATGGTACGCGGGAGAACCCGGGCCGAGCCAGAAGCCGTGGAAGAAACCCCGGTTAATGTGAAGTCGGGGCTAAATCTTAAGTCCTTAAAGGAGAAAAGAATCAGCGAGCTGGCTTTGATCGGCAAGAATTTCAACATTGATGGCGCCGCCAATATGCGCAAGCAGGAACTGATTTTTGCCATATTGCAGGCCCAAACTGAGCAGAACGGCTTCATTTATGGCGAGGGCGTTCTGGAGACCCTCCCCGATGGTTTTGGCTTTCTCAGGGCACCGGATTACAACTATCTTCCGGGACCGGATGACATTTATGTTTCTCCGAGCCAAATCCGCCGGTTCAATCTCCGCACCGGAGACATCATCTCGGGTCAGATTCGTCCTCCTAAAGAAGGGGAGCGCTATTTTGCCTTGCTCAAGGTCGAGGCGATCAATCACGAAGACCCGGACCGAGCAAGGGACAAGATCCTGTTTGATAATCTCACTCCATTATATCCCAATGAGCGTCTGAGGTTGGAATATTTGCCTGACGAATACACAACCCGCGTCGTGGATCTGTTGACACCGATCGGTAAAGGGCAGAGAGGTTTGATCGTGGCCGCGCCTCGGACAGGGAAAACCATGATGCTGCAAAATATCGCCAAGGCGATCGCTCACAATCATAATGAGGTGGTGTTGATCGTTCTCTTGATCGATGAGCGCCCCGAAGAGGTGACGGACATGCAGCGCTCTGTGGATGGTGAGGTGGTCAGCTCCACTTTCGACGAGCCAGCGACCCGCCATGTCCAGGTGGCTGAGATGGTGATTGAGAAGGCCAAACGTCTGGTGGAGCACGGTAAGGATGTGGTGATCCTCTTGGACAGCATCACCCGTCTCGCCAGGGCGTATAATACGGTGGTGCCGCCCAGTGGAAAGATCCTTTCAGGCGGAGTGGACTCCAATGCCCTGCACAAGCCGAAGAAATTTTTTGGGGCAGCTCGCAACATCGAAGACGGGGGCAGCCTAACCATCTTGGCGACGGCTCTCATCGATACGGGAAGCCGCATGGATGAGGTCATCTTCGAAGAGTTTAAGGGAACCGGAAACATGGAAATTCATCTGGACCGGCGCCTTATGGACAAGCGTGTGTTCCCGGCGATCGACATCAACAAATCCGGAACCAGAAAAGAGGAGCTACTCATTCCGAGAGAAGATCTAAATAGAATTTGGATCCTGCGTAAGGTGTTGTCTCAATTGAGCGTGGTCGAGGCCATGGAATTCTTACTGGACAAGATTCATGGAACGAAGAACAACAAGGAATTCCTTGAATCCATGAACCAGTAGCCCGCCCATCCGTCATTTTAAGATGCCTTGCGCAGTCCGCGGATCTTTGTTAAAAGCCGAAGGTTATCAAGTCTTTCTCGTTTGATTTTCCAGGATGCGCCGTTTCCGTCGGGAATGGCCATAAATCGGAGTTTTTAAGGGGCGAATACGCCGTCCGTGGGGTTTCTTTGCCTCGCCGGAGCGCAGGAACCGCCGGGAGAGGAGGATCATTGAAGGAGTGCCGTTTATGACAGATATCTCCATGAAGCAATTGTTAGAGGCCGGCGTTCATTTCGGTCACCAGACCAGCCGGTGGAATCCAAAAATGCGGCCCTACATCTTTGGCGCCCGAAATGGCATTCATATCATCGACCTGCAGCAGACGGTAACGATGTTTAAGGACGTGGAATCGTTTGTGCGGGACCGGGTCGCCTCCGGGGGGAACGTCCTTTTTGTAGGTACCAAGAAACAGGCTCAGGACGCCGTGAGGGAGGAGGCGGAGCGGTGCGGCATGTTCTCCGTTCATAACCGCTGGTTGGGTGGGACGCTTACGAATTTCTCGACGATTCGGCAGAGCATTGAGCGGCTGCGGAAGCTTGAGGAGATGGAAAACGATCCTAAAATCGTCGAAGCCCTGACAAAAAAAGAGATGCTGGGCCTAAAACGCGAGAAGGCCAAGCTGGAGCAGTCCCTTGGGGGCATTAAAGGAATGAAAAAGCTACCCGACGCCATTTTCGTCGTGGATCCGAAGCAGGAGGAGATCGCGGTTCGCGAAGCCAGGAAGCTGAGTATTCCGGTCGTGGCTGTTGTCGATACGAACTGCGATCCTGACCTGATCGATTACAAAGTTCCAGGAAACGATGATGCGATCCGGGCAATCCGTCTTTTTTGCTCCGCGATCGCGGAGGCGGTGATACAAGGTAAATCGCTGTACGAGCAATCGCTTACCAAAGAGAAGACCGACGAAAAACCCGCAGAGCTACAGCCTGCCACGGCCGAAGAGCCGCCGGCCGCGAGTTCGAGTGTGGGAGGGGGCTCAGTCTAATGGAGGTTAGCGCATCATCCGTTAAGGAGCTGCGAGAAAAAACCGGCGCCGGGATCATGGATTGCAAGAAGGCCCTGGCCGAATCCGGGGGGGACCTCGAAAAAGCAGTGGATTATCTGCGGCGCAAAGGTCTTGCCGCCGCGGCCAAAAAGATGGGACGGGCCGCCGGCGAAGGGTCGGTGGGAGCCTACATTCACGCTGGGGGCAAGATCGGAGTCTTGGTGGAGCTTAACTGCGAGACTGATTTTGTCGCGCGAACCACCGAATTTCAGGCCCTGCTTAAAGATATCGCCATGCAGATTGCCGCCGCGAATCCGCGTTATGTGCGGCCCGAGGATGTTCCATCAGACGAGCTGGAAAGAGAGCGGGAGATCTACCGGCGCCAGGCGCTGGATTCCGGAAAACCGGAGAAGGTCGTCGATAAGATTGTCGAAGGGAAGATGGAACGCTTCTATTCTGAGGCCTGTCTTATTGAGCAACCCTTTATCAAAGATCCGGATCACAAGGTCGGAGATCTTCTGAAGAACACGATCGCCAAACTGGGAGAGAATATTCAGGTACGCAGATTTGCGCGTTACCATGTCGGAGAAACTTTAGAAAAGCCAGGGGACTGAAAACTGCAATGCGGAAGTCGGGGCCCGGCCCAAATAGGTTTGATGATCTTAAGTTTGCACTTTGACTTCGCTTAGATGGCGGGCCAGCATCTCAAATACAGGCGCATCATCCTGAAGGTGACGGGAGAGGTCCTTGCCGGCGCGCAGATGCATGGAATTGACGGCCACTTGGTGCGCTCGTTTGCCGAGGAGATCAAGGACGTCAAAGAAATGGGCTGCCAGATGGCCCTCGTGATGGGAGGCGGGAATATTTTCCGCGGCGCCGCCTTGAGCGAGGGAGGAGTGGAGCGGGTGACCGCCGACTACATGGGAATGCTGGCGACGGTTATTAACAGTCTGGCTCTTCAAGATGCTCTGGAAAAAATAGACGTTTCGACCCGGGTGATGTCGGCCATTGAGATGCGTCAGGTGGCGGAACCCTATATCCGGCGGCGCGCGACTCGCCATCTGGAAAAGGGCCGGGTCGTAATCTTCGCCGGGGGCACAGGCAATCCCTACTTCACAACCGATACCACGGCAAGTCTTCGGGCCATGGAGATCGGCGCGGAGGTGATTCTCAAGGCCACCAAAGTCGAAGGGGTTTACGACGCGGATCCTCTGAAGTATCAGGGCGCCAAGAAGTACGGGGAACTCACATACATCGAAGTCCTCAATCAAGAGCTAAAGGTCATGGATTCTACCGCGGTCTCGCTGTGCATGGACAACCAGTTGCCGATTGTGGTCTTTAACATTATGGAGAAGGGCAATATCAAACGAGTGGTCCTCGGAGAAAAGATTGGGACCCTAGTCAGCACGGGGAAAAAATGAACGACGTCTTTTTTATCGAAGCAGAAAAGGAAATGGAAAAATCCGTGATTGCTTTCCGCAAGGACCTGGCAAAGCTTCGAACGGGAAGGGCTTCGACGGCACTTCTGGAAGGAATCATGGTGGATTACTACGGAACCCTGACCCCCCTTAACCAGTTAGCGAATCTCAGCGCTCCGGAGCCGCGGCTTTTGGTCATACAACCCTACGATCGGGGAGCGGTAGGAAACATAGAGAAAGCGGTCCTGAAAACGGACCTGGGACTTACGCCGAGCAACGACGGGAAACTCATTCGCATTCCTATCCCGGAGCTCACCGGCGAGCGACGTAAGGAGCTGGTGAAACACGTCAAGAAGATGGCGGAAGAATTTCGTGTTTCGATCCGCAATCACCGCCGGCTCGCCATTGAGAAGCTCAAAGAAATTGAGAAGAAAAAGGAAATTACCGAGGACGATCTGAAGCACGCTCAGGAGCGAGTCCAGAAAATGACCGATGATTTCATCTCGAAGATCGATAAGGTGCTGAAAATCAAAGAAGATGAAATCATGGAGGTCTAAAGCCCGCGAAGATCTCCTTCAGCTCTTCTCAAACACTAATGGATCTGCGGGGCCTTGACATGAGGCGGTTGCCCAATCATGTGGCCATTATCATGGATGGCAACGGACGCTGGGCCCGATTGAGAGGCAAAAGCCGCATCGAAGGACACCGTCGCGGAAGAGCGTCGGTTCGGGCGGTTGTGGAGCTGAGCCGCAAACTGGGAATTCCTTACCTGTCCCTCTACGCCTTTTCAACGGAAAACTGGTTACGCCCTAAAGATGAGGTCAACGCGCTTATGGGGCTACTGCGGCACTATCTGGCAGCCGAGCAGCCGAAGATGATGCGCCACGGCATCCGTTTGTTGGCGATTGGTGAAAAAAGCCGGCTGCCTGCCCCCGTGCTGCAGACTTTAAATCAAGCAGTGAGGGCGACGCGAAAAAACAAGGGAATGACTGTCGTCCTGGCGCTGAGTTATAGCGGCCGCCATGATATCGTGAGGATGGTCCAGGGGATCGCGCGAAAGGTGAAAGAGGGGCGATGCGCGGTCAAGGACATCAACGAACGGATGGTTTCAGGCCACATGGAAACCTGTTCGATTCCTGACCCTGATTTACTCATCCGGACCAGCGGCGAGATGCGAATCAGCAATTTTTTTCTGTGGCAGATCCCTTACACCGAGCTCTACGTCACACCGACTCTATGGCCGGATTTTCGGGAAGGCGAATACGTTCAAGCCCTGAAAGAATACCAGCGGCGCCGCAGGAGATTTGGCCGCACCGATGAGCAGATCGATCGCGGTCTCAGCTCCCTTGTGCAACCCGGTGGACTCGAAAACCGCATCTAGGGTGCTCACCGCCCTCGGAGGAATTCCCGTTCTGATACTCGTTATCGGTTGGGGCGAATGGTGGCATTTTTCTTTGCTGATCTTCTTGGTGACGGCGGCGGCCCTTTTCGAATATTTCATCATGGCTTTTCGGGAACGCTGCCTGGAACGCCTCCTGGGGATCCTTCTGGGGCTGCTTCTCTCTTTGGGCGCGTTGATCCCCGAATTGCCGGGCGGGCTGCCCTGGGTCGGCATCGTAATCGTATCGACATTCTCCACCTTTCTTTTTCTGGGTGGAACATTGGAGAAGAGATACGAGCGCTTGGGGTGCACCCTTTTGGGCATGCTGTACATCGGTTATCTGATGCCTCATGCCGTCCTCCTCTACAGCTTCCCTGACGGCAGGAGATGGGTTTTTTTTCTTCTGCTGGTGATTATGATCGGCGATACGGCTGCTTATGCCGTGGGGAGGCTGTTCGGTAAGAGGAAATTATGGCCGGAGATTAGCCCGGGAAAAACCATTGAGGGAGCTTTTGGATCAACGGCCAGCAGTCTTATGGCAGGATTGGTTGGCGGGAGGCTTTTGCTGCCCGGAATTTCCTGGCTGGAGGTATTCTTGCTCTCTTTGATGTTAAACCTTCTGGGCCAGATTGGGGACCTTTTTGAATCTTGGATCAAGCGGGTTTTTTCCGTTAAAGACTCTGGCATCCTGCTCCCCGGGCATGGAGGCTTTCTGGATCGCACGGACAGTCTGATTTTCCCATTGGTCTTCGCGACTTATTACGTGAGATTTTTCCATCCATGAAATCGCTTGCGATCCTGGGATCCACGGGTTCGGTCGGGGAAAGCACGCTGAAACTCGTGCGGCAGTTTCCTGCTGAATTCCAGGTTGAGGGTTTGGCTGCAGGAGGTAACATAAAAAAAGTGGCGGCCCAGGTGCGGGAATTTTCACCGAGACAGGTTAGCGTCCGAGATCAAGATTCTGTTCCCCTCCTGCGCCAGCTCCTGGGCAAGTGCAGAACGGAGATTCTATGGGGGGAGAGCGGCGCGGTATCCGTAGCGAGAGCGAACGGGGTGGATATTGTGGTGGCTGCGATTGTCGGAGGCGCTGGGTTGGTGCCGACTTTGGAAGCCGTGCGCGCTGGTAAAAAGGTGGCGCTTGCCAATAAAGAAGCTCTCGTGATGGCAGGGGAGATCTTTGTCCGCGAAGCGAAAAAAAAAGGCGTCCGGCTTCTTCCGGTGGACAGCGAGCATAGCGCCATCTTTCAATGTCTTCAGGGAAACAGTCGAGAGGAGGTGGACCGGATCGTCCTGACTGCATCCGGAGGACCTTTTCTCCGCGCCCCTCTAAAGAGTTTGGGCCGGGTTACTGTAGAGCAGGCGTTGAAGCATCCAACCTGGAAGATGGGACCAAAGATCACGGTGGACTCTGCCACGATGATGAACAAAGGGCTCGAAGTGCTTGAGGCTCGATGGTTGTTCGACGTAAAGCCACGGCAGGTCGAGGTTGTGATTCATCCACAAAGCGTCGTCCATTCAATGGTGCGTTACCAGGACGGGTCGATCATTGCGCAGTTGGGTCTTCCGGACATGCGGATTCCGATCGCCTATGCGCTGTCTTACCCGCATCGGCTCAAAACAAGCTGGCGACCTCTGGAATTAACCCGTTTGGGCGAACTGACCTTTCTACCGGTCGATGATCGGCGATATCCTGCATTGAGGCTGGCTTACGAGGCGTTGGCCGAAGGAGGGACCATGCCGGCTGCTCTAAACGCCGCAAACGAAGTGGCCGTAGCGGCTTTTCTAGACCGGCGCATCAGCTTTCGCGCTATTCATCGGGTGATTAGAAAGACCATGGAGGCTCATCCGCCTAAGCGTCCGAAGCAGGTCGAACAAATTTTGGAAGTAGACCGTTGGGCGAGGGAGAAAGCATGGAAGCTTATCGCCTGATGACAAACGGAGGAGAACCAACTCAATGGTAAATGTTATTTATGCGGTTGTATCCGCCCTGATCGGGCTGGGAATTCTGATCGTCATCCACGAACTCGGGCATTTTCTGCTCGCCAAGAAGACCGGTGTCGGGGTGCTGACTTTTTCTATCGGCTTTGGTCCAAAACTTCTCAGAAAAAGACTGGGGGAGACTGAATACGCTCTCAGCGCTTTTCCTCTGGGAGGATACGTTAAGATGGTTGGGGAAGATCCCGAAGAAGAGGTGAAGGAGACGGACATTCAGCGATCCTTCTCACACCAGACGCTGGCCAAGCGCGCAGCAATTGTAGCGGCCGGACCGGGATTCAATCTCTTGTTGGCCGTTTTTATTTTTGCCTGGATGTTCGTCTCCTACGGAATTCCGGTTCTCACCACGCGCGTGGGCGGCGTCGAATCCGATTCACCCGCAGCCCAGGCCGGCCTTCAAAAGGGGGATCGAATTCTGGAGGTGGACAGTCAACCCATTCAGAAGTGGGAGGAGCTTTCGAACCGCATCAAAGAGAGCCGAGGAAAAGCTCTCAACCTGCGTGTTCAGAGGGGCGAGCAGGAGTTCCGGGTCACAGTCCAACCGATCCGACGAGAGGGACGAAACATCTTTCAGGAAAAAACGGAGGCCTGGATGATCGGGATCGCAAGCGAGGTCTCCATAGAACGGATCAACCCGTTAGCGGCTCTGGGACATGCCTTTTATAAGACCGGAGAGTCCTCGGTGTTGACTCTGGTGGCTCTCTACAAAATGATCACGGGAGACGTTTCACCGAAAAATCTCGGCGGTCCCCTCTTGATAGCGCAAATGGCGGGCCAACAGGCTCGAGAAGGATTGGGAAGCTTTCTGCTTTTTCTCGCTATTCTGAGCGTGAACCTCGGAGTGTTAAATCTTCTCCCTATTCCAGTCCTTGACGGCGGTCATCTATTCTTTTTTATTATCGAAGCCGTTTTGGGCCGTCCGGTTGAACTGAAGCACCGTGAAAGGGCGCAACAGATCGGCGTGTTTCTCCTGATCCTTATTATGATCTATGCCTTCTACAATGACATTACGAGATTTTTTGAAGGATAGACCCTTTTGAAAGTTGAACGACCGCGTGTTGGCTTGAAGATTTCGCTGCTTGTCGCATCATCCTATCTTTTGGATGCTGACAAATCATCCGGTTATTATGAAAGTGATCGGCATTGACACAGCCACAGCCGTTGCCAGCGTCGCTCTCGTGGAAGAGGGGCGGTTGCTTTTAGAAGAGGTGCATCCCGTGCCTGGTTTCGCCCGGGATGCTTCTGCGGTCCGGGAGCGGGCGAACCACGCCGAGATTGTTCTGCCGTTGTTGCAGCGGCTGCTGCAGAGGAGCGGCGTTAGCTTGCCCGAGGTCTCCGGTCTGGCCGTGTCGCTCGGGCCAGGCTCTTTTACGGGTTTACGTATTGGATTGAGCACGGTCAAAGGGCTGGCTTATGGCTGGAGTGGCTCCGTGGTTGGAGTCCCGACTCTGCTTGCAATCGCCATGCGCGTGACGTCCTGGGAGGGCCTGATCTGTCCTTTTCTGGATGCTCGAAAGAAGGAGGTTTATGCTGCCTTGTTTCGAGCACGAGAAGGAGGGCTCGAGCGGCTCATTGAGGATGTCGCGTTTCCGCCCGATCGAGTCCTATTGGAGATCCAATCTTTGAGGGGGCAGGAGCCCTGTCTTTTCATCGGAGACGGCGGCTGGGTGTACAGTGATCTGATCGAAGCATTTTTGCCGGAGAGGGCGTTTTTCGCCCGCGACGAGGCGTACGAATCCACGGCATCGGCGGTTGCTCGGTTCGGAGCCAAAAGGCTTGCGAAAAACGAGGCCGATCCGGTTTCTTCGTTAGTGCCGACGTATTTGCGACCTTCAGAAGCCGAGCTTAAGAACAAACCGTTTGTCGGTGATAACTTACTGAAAAGACAGGAGTTCTACTTAAGTTGACAAAACTGCTCCCTTAGGATAAGACAACCTCTGAGAACTGAACGGACCTGGAGAAGGAGGCTCTTCATGGAAAGAAGAGAGGAAGAGTTTATCGTCTCTCTGTTGGATAGAGATCCCGAACTAAGGAAATATTACGAGGAGCATCAGGAATTGGAAAAGAAGATCCAGCTTTACCAGCAAAAGGTCCATTTGAGCCCGTGGGAGGAAACTGAGAAGAAGAAGCTTCAAAAGCTCAAGCTATTGGGCAAAGATAAGATTATGCAGATTTTGGAAAAGTATCGCACGCCAGGTAACCAGAGGGTAACAGAATGAAAAAGACCGGAGCGGAAATTTTTGTTGAATCGCTCAAACAAGAAGGGGTGAAGGTCGTTTTTGGAATCCCCGGTGGCGTGGTACTGAAAATTTTTGATGTCCTTCATCAGCAGAAGGACGTCGAGGTGGTCTTGACCCGCCACGAGCAGGGAGCCGCCCATATGGCCGAAGGCTATGCCAAGGCCACAGGAAAGGCGGGCGTTGCCCTGGTTACCTCAGGCCCTGGCATGACCAACATCGTGACCGGTTTGGCCGACGCTTACATGGACTCCGTGCCTCTCGTTGCCTTTACCGGGCAAGTCTCTACTCATTTGATCGGCAATGACGCGTTTCAGGAAGCGGATAATGTGGGCATCAGCCGGCCCTGCACCAAGCACAACGTGCTGGTCAAGGATGTGAACGATTTGGCGCGGACCATCAAAGAAGCATTTTACATCGCGACCACCGGAAGACCGGGGCCGGTGCTGGTCGACATTCCCAAAGACGTCAGCACGGATAAAGCCGAATTCAAATATCCGGACAAGGTTAAGTTGCGCGGCTACAATCCGACCTACGAGGGAAATAAACATCAAATTCGGCAGGCGGCCGAGGAAATCATGAAGGCGAAAAGGCCGGTGATCTATATCGGAGGCGGCGCGCTGTTTTCTGATGCCTCGGACGAAATTCGGGAGCTGGCGGAACTGACTCAGATTCCGGTGACCATGACTCTGATGGGTCTGAGCAGTTTTCCCGGCACGCATCAACTTTCGATGGGAATGCTCGGAATGCACGGCACCTACTGGAGCAATATGGCTATGCACGAGGCCGACCTGCTGGTCGCCGTGGGTGCGAGATTCGATGACCGGGTGACGGGAAGGGTATCTGATTTTTGTCCTGAGGCGCGCGTAATTCACATCGACATTGATCCCACCTCGATCAAGAAAAATTTTCACGCCCACATCCCGATCGTCGGCGACGTTAAGACCGTGTTGCGTCAACTGAAAGTTGTCTTGCACTCCATGAACGGCAACCAGGCCGAGGTCATGGAGAGCCGACGGCCCTGGCGGAATCAGATCGAGGAATGGAAGCGAGCCCACCCGCTTCACTATCAGCAGGACGAAAAGGTCATAAAGCCTCAATATGTGATCGAAGAGCTTTTTAACCTCGCCGGAAACGACGGCATCGTAGCGACCGATGTGGGGCAGCACCAGATGTGGGCGGCCCAGTACTTCAAGGGCAACCGGCCGCGCACCTTTCTCACTTCTGGAGGGCTGGGCACCATGGGGTTCGGTTTCCCCGCGGCGATCGGGGCGCAAAAAGCATATCCTGAAAAACTTGTGCTCTGCGTCACCAGCGAGGGAAGTTTTCAAATGAATCTGCAGGAGCTCGCTACGGCCAAGGAACACGAGCTGCCGGTCAAGATTGTGCTTCTCAATAATGGCTTTCACGGAATGGTCCGGCAATGGCAAGACCTCTTTTACGGCGGGCGACACGCGTCGAGCAAATTGGGCAAGATACCCGATTTCGTAAAGCTCGCGGATGCGTATGGGATTCGCGGGCTTCGGGCGGTGAAACCGGGTGAGGTCATTCAAACGCTTCGGGAGGGCATAAAGCACAAAGGGCCGGTGCTGATGGACTTTCAGGTGGACCCGTTCGAGAACTGTTACCCGATGGTTCCTGCCGGAGCGGCCCAGCACGAGATGGTATTGGAAGATCCACCCGAACTGAGAGCCGCGAGGAAAGGTCAAGCCTCCAAAAAGAAGGCAGAGGAAGGGGAAGGCGTCCTTTCCGCCTGATAACCACGGATGGAACGTATCATTTCGGTTCTCGTAGAGAATAAGTTCGGCGTTTTGGCCCGGGTGGCTGGATTGTTTAGCGCGCGCGGCTACAATATTGAAAGCCTTTCCGTCGCGCCCACGATGGATCCGACGACCTCCATGATCACGATTGTGACCTCTGGAGATGATCCCGTGATCGAACAGATCATGAAGCAGCTCAACAAGGTGATCGAAGTCATGAAGGTCGTGGACCTTACCGAGACGAGTCACCTGGATCGTGAAACTGCTCTGATAAAGATCAATACCAACACCAAAACGGAACATCGCGATGAGGCGATCAGAATCTGCGAGATTTTTCGGGCCAAGATCGTGGATTCCTCGCCCTCGACCTACACGATTGAGGTGACAGGTGACGTGGACAAGGTTGAGGCGCTCATCAACATGTTAAAGCCGCTAGGAATCAAGGAACTCATCCGCACCGGTCGCATCGCCATCGCCCGTGAGGCCGCCAAAACGCAGTCGCGGCGCGAGCTTCAGGTGGCCAAAGCCTGAAGCGGGTGGGTCTCAGGCAGCTGAGATTGTACAAACGGGGCCCGGGCGACTCTTGAGACAATAGGACGTTTTCCACCCGGATTATTTGACAGCTCTGACCAGCGAGGAGGCCAGCCCCCTCGGTCGAAGGTCATCAGCCTGTGCCCCGGGCGCTTTTGACCGTACGGCTATGCGCAGGCAAGGCATTTAACCTGACGTTCGCAGCGAACAATGAGGAAACAATATGTTTCCGCAGGCCTTTTTACGATCCGAACGAGATGCGAGAGCGAGGGAGTTACAATGAGCGGGCGCCGACATTGTTTAATTACCCTTCTTCCGGTTCTTGTGGCGTTTGTGACCTTCTCGAGCCGAGAGACCACAGCCGCGGAACTGGAAAGAGTCAATGTATGCTACTCCTCAATCGCTGGAGCCTCTGTATCAACCTGGGTTCCCAAAGAGGCTGGGATTTACCGAAAGTATGGTCTCGATGTAAACTTGATTTACGTGGCAGGCTCTCAGGCAATCGCCACGCTCATTTCCGGCGATGCGCAGATTGTGCAGGGCTCGGGCGCGGCTGCTATTCTGTCACGACTTGCCGGCTCGGACGTCACCATTATCGGGGCCATCATCAATGTCATCCCTATGAGCCTAGTGACGACTGCGGACATCACCGGGCCTCAGGACGCCAAAGGGAAAACCTTTGGGGTGTCTCGCTTTGGCTCATTAACCGATCTCGGTTTACAGAAAGCCATGACCGAGTGGGGCCTTGATCCCGCGAAAGACATTAAGACGATTCAGAGCGGAGGAGTACCCGAAAATCTCCTGCTGATGCAGCAAGGCAGGATCAAGGGCGCGCTTATCTCGTCCCCGACACTCGAGAAGGCCAAGGAGATGGGCTATAAGGAACTCCTGAATTTGGCGGATATCAAATTCCGCTACCCGGCTACCGCTCTCGTCACCACGGACTCGCTTCTTAGAAGTCGGCCGCAAACTCTTAAGAAATTTCTGATGGCGACGCTCGAAGGGATTAAATATGCCAAAAACAATCCGGAGTTCACCGTCCAGACCCTTGGGAAGTATACCCGCACTGCGGACAATAAATTACTCACGGCTGCCTTCAAGACGTACGTGCTGGGTTACATTCGGAATGTTCCAACAATTAGCTCAAGCGAGATCGAATCGGCTCTGGAAGAAGTCGCTGCCAGAAATCCTAGAGCAAAAACGGCGGATCCTAAGCAATTCTTCGACCCGGGTCCTCTGGATCAATTGACCAGGGAGGGGTTCATCAAACATCTCTACCCTCGATGATATTTGAGGCCTCGTTCCAAGAGAGCGGCCGTTAGGCGCGGAGGAGACCTCCTCCTTACGCAAACCTATGGGCCTGTGCTCGTCTGGCCCGTTGAGTTAACTCTGTAGTTTCATTACCAGACTCTTAAGTCCGGACATTTCCTTGTCTTCGCTGCAGGCCCTCCGCGGTTCTTCGGTGTGTCAGCTTCCGAGCAGGAAACCCTGGGGCCTGAGGCAATTTTGGTTGACTAAAAGGGGGCTTAGAAGCTATTCTCAAAAAAAGGCTGGAGGTCTTTTATGCAGGTCTACTATGATCGAGACGCGGATCTAACTCATCTGAAGGGTAAAAGGGTGGCCGTCTTGGGGTATGGGAGTCAGGGACACGCCCACGCCAACAACCTCAAAGATTCAGGCGTTGACGTAATCGTGGGTTTGAGGCGAGGCAGTCGCTCCTGGTCGAAAGCTGACAAGGCAGGTCTTAGAGTCAGCGAAACCGCTGAGGCTGCCAAAGCAGCCAACATAGTCATGGTGCTTCTGCCCGATGAGCTGCAGGCGGACGCCTATGAAAATGAGATTCGAGCCGGACTGAAAGGAGGCGATAGCCTGGCTTTCGGCCACGGATTTAACATTCATTTTAAAAAGATCGTTCCGCCCCCCGATGTGAACGTTTTCATGGTCGCTCCGAAGGGCCCTGGACATCTGGTCCGCAGTGAGTTCGAGAAAGGCAGAGGCGTGCCCTGTCTGCTCGCCGTGCACCAGGATCCTTCCGCCAACACGAAACAGATCGGATTGGCCTATGCCAGCGCGATTGGCGGCGGGCGGGCAGCGGTGATTGAGACCACGTTTAAGGACGAAACGGAAACAGATCTTTTCGGCGAGCAGGCGGTTCTTTGCGGTGGGTTGACGTCGCTGATTCAAGCCGGGTATGAAACCTTGGTGGAAGCCGGTTATCCACCTGAGATGGCTTATTTCGAATGCGTTCATGAAGTCAAGCTCATTGTCGATCTTATCTATGAGGGGGGCTTGACCAACATGCGGTACTCCATCAGCAACACGGCTGAGTACGGCGATCTTACCCGGGGCAAAAAAGTCATCGGCCCCGAGGTCCGCAAGGCCATGAAGGAGCTTTTGCAGGATATTCAATCCGGCAAATTCGCTGATGAGTGGATCCGTGAGTACCGTAGCGGCCTTCCTCATTTCAAGGAACTGAGGGAGCAGGCGGCGACTCAGCCTCTTGAGAAAGTTGGAGAAAAGCTAAGAGGCATGATGCCCTGGTTGGCTCAAAATCGTCTCGTAGATAAGAGCAAAAATTGAAGGGCTGTTCGGCTCTCAACGATCTGAGGCTGGAAAACTGATGGCCTATGAATCATGCGAATCGCCAAAGCAGGCTATCCTTTAATATTAACCGCGGGCTTTTTGTCGCTGCTCGTGCTGTTTTTAGGCTGGACCGCTCCCGCTACGGTTTTTGCCCTTCTGGCGCTTGCATTTTTGGGCTTCTTCCGCGATCCTGAGCGCGTTTCACCGCCCGGGGAGGGCTTGATCTTATCGCCTGCGGACGGGAAAGTCGTCGGCATCAAGCAGTTCGACGACGGCGAGGTTTCTGATGCGGCCAGGCGAGTCAGTATTTTCTTGTCCCCCCTGGACGTTCATGTAAACCGCTCGCCTATCCAAGGTGAGGTAAAGGAGATCACATACCAAAAAGGAGGGTTTATTCCCGCGTATAGGGATGCGGCTTCCGGGGGCAACGAGAGGAACGCGTTGACTATCGTTGATGCCAAGGGGAGGAAAGTGGGAGTCGTTCAGATTGCCGGTATTGTGGCCAGGCGCATCGTTTGTTACGTTAACATAGGAGACTTTTTGGAGCGGGGACAACGGTTTGGTTTGATCATGTTTGGTTCCCGCGTCGATCTCTTTTTACCCAAAGGCGCTCAGGTGGAAATTGGCGAGGGCCAGCGGGTCAAAGGCGGAGTGACCGTGATCGGGAGATTTGCGTGAACGGCAACAGAGATGCGCAGGGAGACAGGCTACCGACCGGGAAGGTGCGTATCCTTCCCAGGAAGGGTGTAGCGCGCCTCCCTCTCAAACAGCGAGTCCCGTCGGCGCAGCTAAAAAAAGGCGTCTACCTCATACCGAGCCTCTTCACCACCGGCAACCTGATTTGCGGTTTCTTCTCCATTGTTTCGACGTTTAACGGCCATTACCTGCAGGCGGCAATCTTTATTATGCTGGCCCACGTCCTCGACGGTCTGGACGGTTACGTGGCTCGCCTGACCAAGGCCACGAGCCAGTTCGGCGTCGAGCTCGATTCTCTGGCCGATCTGGTCTCTTTTGGCGTGGCGCCGGCGATCCTGGTTTACTATTGGGCTCTTGTGCCCTGGCATACCTGGGGATGGCTCGCGGCTTGCCTGTACGTTGTCTGCGGCGCTCTCAGACTGGCGCGCTTTAACGTCCAAATCAAGACCGTGGAAAAAAGCCATTTTGTCGGCCTGCCCATTCCCGCGGCGGCCGAAATGATTGCGGCAACTGTGCTCATGTATTATTTTCTCGGTGGCGAGGGGGCGGCCAACAAGCGCATTATTCTGCCCCTGGTGATCTACGTTTTGGCGGCTTTGATGGTTAGCAGTTTCAGGTACTTTAGTTTTAAACAGCTCGATCTCAAATAGAGGCATCCTTTTTGGCTCTTGGTTTCCGCCATCCTATTTATTAAACTGACGATCGCGGAACCGCAGATAATGTTTTTTACCGTTTTTCTCTTGTATACTTTATCCGGCCCCCTGTTATGGTGCCTGACGTTTCTCAAGAGACGACGGGGGCGGATGCGGCAGATACCAGAGGCATTGCCATAGTTTCCCTGGTTGAAGCCTCCACACGAAGCTCCCGTTGGCTATGCCGCGGGAGTTTTTTGTTTTTATGGAGGGAACACGATGTCGGAGACGAGCATGAGTGAAGATATTGTGAGAATTTTTGATACGACTCTTCGGGACGGCGAGCAGTCCCCCGGGGCGAGCATGAACGTCGAAGAGAAGATTGTCATTGCGCGCCAACTGGAAAAATTGGGCGTCGACGTGATCGAAGCGGGATTTGCCGCGTCGTCCGAGGGGGATTTTGAATCCGTGGTGCGCGTTGCGAAAGAGGTCAAGCGTCCGAGAGTTGTCAGCCTGGCCCGCGCTCAGGAAGGCGACATAAAAAGGGCGCTCAAGGCGGTGGAGCAGGCCAGACATCCCGGGATTCATATTTTTATCGCTACCTCGGACATCCACATGAAGCACAAGCTCAGGATGTCGCGGAACGAGGTTCTCGATGCGGCAGTGTGGGCGGTGACTTACGCCAAAAAACATATTGACTACATCGAGTTCTCCGCCGAGGATGCCTCCCGAAGCGACTGGGAGTTTCTGGTTCAGGTTTTCAGCGAGGTCATTCGCGCCGGGGCGCAAACGCTGAATATTCCCGATACAACCGGATACGCGATCCCGTCGGAATTTGGCTCGCTGGTCCGTCACCTCGTGGAGCAGACGGACGGCGGGAAGCGGGTGGCGTGGAGCGCCCACTGTCACAACGACCTAGGGCTGGCGGTTGCCAACTCCCTGGCGGCCGTTGCGAATGGCGCCCGGCAGGTGGAGTGCACCATCAATGGCATCGGTGAACGCGCGGGCAATACGTCTCTGGAAGAGGTTGTGATGGCCCTAAAGACCAGAAAAAATCTCTTCCGCGTCGATACTCACGTGGTCACGGAGCAAATCTACCCGACTTCACGGCTGGTATCGCAGATTACGGGGATTCCGATCCCGATCAATAAGCCGATTGTCGGGGACAATGCCTTCGCCCATGAGGCGGGAATCCATCAGGACGGTGTTCTCAAGCAAAAGCTCACGTATGAAATCATGACGCCGGAGTCGGTCGGAATCACGGGGAACCGCTTGGTGATGGGAAAGCATTCGGGTCGCCACGCTTTTGCTGAGCGGCTCAGGGAGTTGGGTTTCACGCTGAATAAGGTCGACATCAATCGCGCTTTTCTGAGGTTCAAAGAGCTGGCGGACAAGAAAAAAGAGGTCTACGACGAGGACATCGAAGCGATTATCGCGGAAGAGATTTTGCGGCTGCCCGGGCGGCCCGATCGTTACGAGTTGCTTTACCTGAATGTGAATTCGAGCTCGAACGCGATCCCGTCAGCAACCGTGAGGATGAGGGTGGACGGTCAGGAATGCGTCGATCATGCGACGGGTGACGGAGTCGTGGACGCCTGTTACAAAGTGATCGCTAAGATTACCGGTTCGCGGGCACGGTTGGTCCGCTATTCGGTGAAAGCGATTACCGGAGGAGCTGACGCTCAGGGGGAAGTCTCCTGCCTGATCGAAGACGGACCTGCGCGGGTCTCAGGCCAGGGCGCCCACACCGATATTATCATGGCCAGCGCGCTCGCTTATATTAATGCTCTGAATAAGCTCGAATATCGGACCCACTATCGGGAAAGCGTGGAGAGACAAGGGCCGTGAACTGTCAGCCGCGGAAGAAGAACTTTAGACTTGTAGCCGCCTCGTCCCTCAGGAACGAGTTGTGAACCCCGGACGAAAAAGAGGGGAAAAGACCCTGGATTCAGCATATGAAAACTAACTATAAAATTTTGGTTCTTTCGGGCGACGGCATCGGGCCCGAAGTGATGAGGGAAGGGACTCAACTCTTAAGCCTTGCGGCGGAGCGATACGAATTCCGGATTGAGTTCCAGGAGGGGCTGGTTGGCGGCGCTTCCATAGACGCCTACCGAAAGCCGCTAACGGATTCGGTTCTCGAATCAGCAAAAGGCAGCGATGCGGTTCTTTTGGGAGCTATGGGAGGGCCGAAATGGGATAGCCTCGACTATTCGATTCGTCCTGAGCGCGCTCTTCTCGGTTTACGTCAGGAACTCGGGCTGTTTGCCAATCTTCGACCGGTCAAGGTCTTCTCCGCCCTGGCTTCGGCCTCGACGCTCAGGCGCGAGGTGGTCGAAGGAACGGACCTCCTCGTTGTGCGGGAGCTCACCGGAGGCATCTATTTTGGCCAGCCCAAAGGAGTCACAAAACTCCCCGATGGGACGGAGCGCGGCGTCAACACGGAGATCTACACGACCCCGGAGATCGAGCGCATAGCCGGGGTGGCGTTCGAAGCAGCGCGAAAAAGACGCAGGAAGGTCACTTCCGTCGACAAAGCGAACGTTCTGGAGGCGACGGAGCTCTGGCGCAAGGTTGTCACGCGGGTTCACCAGGCGAAGGGTTACGGAGATGTGCAGCTCGAGCACATGCTCGTCGACAATTGCGCCATGCAGCTTATACGCAATCCCAAACAGTTTGACGTGATCGTTACGACTAACATGTTCGGCGACATCTTAAGCGATGAGGCAGCGATGCTTACCGGCTCAATCGGGATGCTGCCATCGGCCAGTATCGGCGGAAAAGTGGGAATGTACGAGCCGGTGCATGGCAGCGCGCCTGATATCGCCGGGCAGAATGTGGCGAACCCTCTTGCGACCATTCTAAGTGTAGCCCTGATGCTCCGCCATTCGCTCGATCAGGCTAAGGTCGCGGATGATATTGAACGCGCCGTCGAAGAAGTTCTGAATGAGGGCTACCGGACCGCGGACATCCAGGAGCCGGGCTGCCGGCTGGTGGGATGTAAGGAAATGGGAAGGCTCGTCCAGGAGAAGATGCAGTAGTTTTGGATGGCGGATTTCGGATTGCAAAATCAAAATCGGTAGACGGAGTAGGGTCATATGGCCATACGCGCTACACAAGGATGAAGGGATAACGAAGGATGAAAAAAGAGAAGTACAACGTTGCGGTCGTGGGAGCTACAGGAGCGGTGGGAGAGGAAATGCGGCACGTTCTCCAGGAGAGGGTCTTCCCGGTAGGCGAGCTTCGGCTTCTGGCATCTGAACGATCGGCGGGCAGAACTCTGCAATTTCGCAATAAGGAAATTCGCGTGGACGTGCTCGGGGAAGACTCCTTTAAGGGCATCGATCTCGCTCTTTTTTCGGCTGGCGGAAGCGTCAGCGCCAAGTTTGCGCCGCTCGCGGTCAACGCCCGCGCCGTGGTCGTCGATAACACCGCTTGCTTCCGGATGGAACCAGATATCCCGCTCGTCGTTCCGGAGGTGAACCCGCAAGAGATCGGCCGTTACAAAGACCGGGGAATTATCGCGAACCCTAATTGCTCTACAATCCAGATGGTTGTCGCGCTTAAGCCGATCCATGATGCGGCGCGGATCAAGCGGGTGGTGGTCTCGACGTATCAGTCGGTATCCGGAGCTGGCCGGATGGCCATGGAGGAGTTGAGCCATCAGGTCAGTGCGCTGTTCAACGGAAAAGAGATCGAGAAACAAAAATTTCCGCACCAGATCGCTTTCAACTGCATCCCCCACATCGATGTTTTCCTGGATGGCGGCTACACGAAAGAAGAGATGAAGATGATCAATGAAACCCGCAAGATTCTTGGGGAACCCTCTCTTCGCATGACGGCAACGACCGTCCGCGTGCCCGTATTCTGCGGTCATTCCGAATCCGTCAATATCGAGACCGAGAAAAAGCTCACGGCCAAAGACGTCAGGGCCATTTTGCGCGAAGCCCCGGGAATCCTCATATGCGACGAGCCCGAAAAGAATAACTACCCTATGCCGATTGACGCCGTCGGCAAAGACGCGACTTTGGTCGGGCGGATTCGAGAGGATGATTCGGTTCCGAACGGCATCAATCTATGGGTCGTGGCGGACAACCTGCGCAAAGGCGCAGCCCTGAACGCCGTCCAGATCGCCGAGGTGCTGATAAGGGATTACATTTAAGAAGTGCTGTTGCCAAAACAGGAGCCCTCAGCTCATCGATGGGAGGAGAGGTTGTCATTTGACAATCGAGTAATATAGTTTCGACGTCTCCTCATAATTTTTTGCCATTTCCGGCTTCACCGGATGAAGCTTGATTCCCTCCACCAGATTCCCGTATTTCGTCTGGACCCCGGGTTTGATCACGGTTCTTCCAACCGAGGCGATGATCTGTTGCCCTTCAACTGAAAACACGAAGTCCATATAGAGTCTCGCCGCGTTTGGGTGAGGCGCTTGTCTCGCCAAAGAGAGATGGGCGGGGCGCACGACAAGAGGGTCAGCATGGACGAGATCGATTGCCTCCCCTTTAGCCTGCATCTCCAAAACTCGATATCCAAAAAGATTGACGGCTACGGCAAACTCACCGGCTGCTGTGAGATTTGCAAGGAGCGTATGACCCCGGCGCGACGACGGCTCCTGCTTCATGAGCGAGCGAAAGTAATCCGCCGTTTTCTCTTTCCCCCAGATGGTTACCAAAGCCGCGAACCATTCACCCTCATCTGCGTCCATCCCCAATCTTCCCTTCCACCGAGGTTGTAGGAGATCCGTGTAAGTTTTAGGCGCGTCTTGCCTCGGCACCAGCTTTGTATTGAAGCCGATGACGTTGGTTAGGATGTCAAAGCAGCAGGGCAAAAGGCCGGTCGGGTCTTTAAAATCTTGGGGGAAGTCGTCGGTTTCCCGCGATTTGTGAGGCTGCAACAGATTTTGTTCCTTAAGTATCCAGCCGTTAATTCCATCGACGTGGAGTACATCCACAAAATGGCTGCCCGCTCGAGCTTCCGTCGTGGCCCGGTTCCGCACGCGCTCCCAGTTTGCGCGAAAGAGCTGTACTTTGAGGAACGGGTACTTTTTTTCAAAAGCGCCATTGAGCTTTTGAAAATCTTCAACGTTCCCGGCGGCGTAAAGAACAACGACACCCTCCTTTTTGGCCGCATCAAGGACAGAAGCGGCTAAGGTTAACCCGGGAAACGCCAAGAGACATGCTTGAAAGAGAACTCCGATCGTTGTTTTTGTGATCATATCCGCCTCCGCTCCTTTCAACACCCATTCGCTGAGCTGGATGGTTCAGCGCTCCGGCAGCGGGTCCGGGCCCGCAATCTTTTTGAACAACGCTATAACGTCGCTATCGCGCGGCGCTCCTTTGACGATGCGGTGGAGCTCCTCGGGCATGACCGGTGTGGCATCTTCGCCGGTCGCTTTGCGGTAAGCTTGGAGAAACGCCGGATCTTTGAGTGTCTGCCGCATCGCTTCCTGCAGAATCTCCGTCGGCTCTTTGGGCGTGCCGGGAGGGAGGATCAGGGTGGACCCGGTCAACCGGAGTGTGCGCTGGAAGCTCAGCAACTTACGTTCTATCTCCGACCTGGCAAACGTCTCGATTTCGGGCAGGGCAGCGAACCGAGGATGGCGATTTCCCTTCGGTGTTTCCAAGACGGCATGAAAATTCGCCAGCCCTTTGTCCAAAAGTTCCGGTGTGCGCTGCAAAATGGAGCCGGCCAGATTGGATCTGGCATCGACCTCCCCCCGCTGGAGTGCGAGATCGATCTCGGGGCCGGAATATCCGACGACGTATTTGGGCTCCTTGAGACCGATTAAGAACGCGAAAAGACGGCCGGTGATATAGATTTGGTGCCCAACCGATTGCGCGCCGATTCTGATGCCCGATGTTGACCGCAGCTTGTCTATCGTTGACAGGCCGAGGTTCTTCCGACTTAAAAAGACGTGCTGGGTCGAGCTATCCGGCGCTCCGAGATAAATAAACCGGTCGACGTCGTACAGGACTCCTGACTCGCCCAGGAGCGCCGCCGCAACGAGCCTGGTTCCCATGCTTCCGACGGCGAGCCCGTCGGGCCGGACCGTCCGGTAGACGTGGTTTGCGGCCTTCCGCCCGCCGCCGCCCGGCATGTACTCCGTGATGATTGTCGGGTTTCCCGGAATATACTTGCGGAGAAATGGCGCGAGGGTTTTCACCCGCATATCCGATGTGCCGCCGACATCGGTGCTGACAATGATCGTGAGCGTCTTGCCTTCATAAAAGGAGGATTGAGGGTAGAGAGAAGCGCTCAAAGCAGGGACCAGAAAAAGAGCTACCGCCATTCCGAGCAATAGGTGTTTCCAATTCATCGGGAACCCTCCCTAGAGAAAACCCGGCATAGCTTCCGATCGAGAGCACGTGTCACGCTCCATACTCCAAGGTGGAGGGGATGTCCAGCCCTGTCAAACACGGTCATGGCATCGTCGAAGTGATTCCCGAGTTGTGAGGCAGCCCGCCAGGCCGGAAAGCCTGGGTTGTTTTCGCCTAGTTGCGCCGCAAGCGCCACATTTTCCGTGCCAGGACGGTAGACATGCCTGGACGCGTTATTTCCTATTGGCGGTTATTTCAGCAACAAACTTATCGGTTATCGCTTCCGCTTGTGCCACCAGGTCGCCTGATGTTGCCGTTGAATCGATGGAACCCAACATGCGGTCCGATTTGGCGTTAAAAAGCTCGACCCGGACGATCAGACCGACGGCTGGCGCGGGTAGAACGGTGTCCATGCCTATGCCGAAGGCCCCTCCAGAAAACACGTGGCCCATCCCTATACCCACGTGGGGTCCAGCCCACGAGCGCTCAGACGCCGTCCCGAGGCTGGTAACCGTTATCATAATCTTCAAATCGGAATCCGTCATCTCAGACGGAAGCCTGTCAGTCACGTCCTGAAAGATTTTCGTTGCGTTAAGCTTGCTGATCGTTCTGAACTTTAGCGCCGTCTCAGCAGATTGATAGCCCGGCTGGGAGCGGACATGCGGAGTTGCCGTGACGAGCACGAAGGCGTGTTTGTATGGGCTTAAATTCTCTTCGATGGGTTGAAGAGTCCGCACGGAGGCGGTCGTTCCGCAGCCTAGAATCCAGATGAGAGCCGCGGCAATGAACGAACGGGTATGGTGAAGCTTTAAGGAGACCACCCGCACCACTCGAATGAGCTTGAAACGGCTAACGGGCGGCGGCCAAGGCGGCCTCGTAGTTGGGCTGATGTGCGATGTCGCTCACATACTCTACATGTTTCACCTTGTTATCCGGCCCGATTACAAAAACAGCGCGCGCCAGCAGGCGATCCAGAGGGCCGCCGGAGATAAGAATCCCGTAGCTCTTGCCGAAAGAAGCGTCGCGGTGGTCGCTTGCAGTAATGATCTTATCCACGTTGGAGGCGACGCACCAGCGCTTCTGGGCAAAAGGCAAATCCGTGCTGACGCAGACGATCTCAACATTCGGAAGCTTGCTCGCTTCGTCGTTGAATCTCTTTGTTTCCATATCGCAGACGGGCGTGTCGAGAGAGGGAACCGTCGCGAGGACGCGTGTCTTACCCGGAGAAGTGCTTAAAGTGTACTCGCTCATGTCGTTCTTCTGAATTTTGAAATCGGGGGCGGTCTGGCCCACCCTGACTTCATTGCCCGAAAGAGGGACGGGGTTACCCTTAAACGAAACTGTAGCCATTTCGGCCTCCATGCAAAGAACGCTTACTATCTTACTCTTAGTGAGTCGGGTGAAATTATCAAGAGAGGTCAAACAGCTCTCTATATCCGTTTCCCAAAGTCCGTCTGCCAGAGTTTTCTCAAGCGGCTCATCACCTGTTCCGATAAACCTCCGGCGCCGGAGCAGTCGACCGATTCGTCGATGTGAGAAGTATTCGAGAAGCCCACCAGGACAGTGGACACTTCCGGTTTCATAAGAGCGAACCGGATCGCCGCCTGGGTGAGACTTTTTACGTCGCTTTCAATGACAGGTCTAACCTTTTCCGCGCGCTCCAGGTCGACAACGTAATCGGAGCCGGGAGACAGGGGCTCCGGGCTGCTTCCTCCGCCGGCTTCCGGAGTGTCGGTAAGGGCTCCGGCTGCCAGCACTCTGATGACGGCGACTCCCATTCCCTTTTCGGCAGCCCGGTCAATCAGCCGGCCGTAGTCCAGGGCGCTAAACCCCTGCGGCACCATCTGGCCCGCGCTCGGGTTCAAAAGATTATAATAGGCCTGAACTGAGTGGAATTCCCCACTGGAGATGATCTCGTGCAACGCCTCTGGATCACCCAACCCGCTGAAGCCGAAGTAGCTGACCTTGCCTAGGTTCCGCATCACCTTAAAAGCTTCCAGGACTCCTTCCGGCCCCAATACATCCAAGGGGGTCAAACTGAACCGCTTGCCGGGATTCATTTCCAACGTAACTCTATTGTGCAACTGAATGAGATCAACACGGGTTCGCCTCAGCCGCTTGAGGGCTTCTTCTACAGCAGAAATCGTTGCGGATTTCAGGTCGGCCGCAGCTTCCGGTTCAAGCCGGATTTTCGTGGAGAGTACGGGAGACGCTCCCAGATCTTGCAGTATGCGTCCCAGGTTCTCCTCTGATTTTCCCAGCCCATAGGCGAAGGCGGTGTCAAAATAATTAATTCCAAGATCCAAAGCGCGGCGCACGGCCCGCACTTGATCAGCGTAATTTGCGCGGACCATAAGCACGGCGTTGTTGCCGCAGCCAAAGCCAATCTCGGATATTCTTACGCCTGTTCTACCCAGAGTGCGATATTGCATTATTCCAACCCCTATTGGCCGGTTTATTTTGCCGCTGGCGCAGAGCCTCGAGGAACGGAGCGCACTCGCCGCTGGTTGCTCGTTAATATCGAAGGCACGAGCAGCCGTATTATGAATAGTCGCATAGGACCGATTCTCTCGCAAGCCGCTTTCCGTTCCGGGGCCTGGGACCATTTTCCTCTGTTAAATTACTGATTTTTGTAGCGGTTTGGACGCGCGCCTTAGCCAACGAATCGCTGCCAAAAAATCGTTGACAAACGTGCCGGTCTAAGATAGGTACAAATATAGATCGGTTTGCGCGACTGGCG
>JACQUW010000112.1 GCA_016210115.1 Deltaproteobacteria bacterium
CTCGATCGGGTCCTCCACCGATATGATGTGGCCTTGAGAGTTGGAATTTCGGTAGTCGATCATTGCCGCCAGACTGGTTGACTTTCCCGAGCCGGTGGCTCCCACCACGAGAACCAGGCCCCTTTTGCTCATCGCGATGTCATTGAGAACGGGCGGGAGCCGCAGCTGTTCAACCGTGAGAATATCCATTTTGATGTGGCGTATGATGATGCCGGCATTGCCGCGCTGGCGAAAAACGTTGACCCGGAAACGGCCTGACTCAGGGTAGTGAAGGGCCAGGTTCATCTCCATAGTAGTCTGAAAGTCGCTCCACTGTCGCTCTCGCATAATGCTCTGAGCCAGTGATTCGATTTCCTCGTTAGTCAACAAGCCATCCATTATGGGCTGAACGACGCCGTAGATCCGGCACATGGGCGGGCTATCCACGGTGAGGTAAAGGTCCGAAGCTTGCTGCTGCACAATTTTCTCAAGCAACTTACGCAGTTCCAGCATTGAAGTTCTCCCGAAACGTTAACGCCCACGACCCCCGGTAACTCCCAGACCGAACGCGCCGCCCCCGAACAGATTGGCAGTCATGCTTCTGGATTGGGCTTCTTCACGCGTTACAATTCCGCGGTTTGCCAGGTCCACGAGCGCCATGTCCATCGTCTGCATTCCGTCCTTCTGGCTCACCTGCATCGTGCCGGTGATCTGGTGAATTTTGCCTTCACGGATGAGGCTGCGGATCGCCGTAGTTCCCGTCATAATCTCTAACGCGGCTATCCTGCCACCTCCCTTTTTCTTAAGCAGAGTCTGCGTAATCACGGCCTCGACGTTTTCGGCGAATTGCGTGCGAATTTGGGACTGCTGGCTGGGAGGAAAAACGTCGATGATCCGGTTCACTGTGTCGGCGGCGCTCGAGGTATGGATGGTGCCGAAAACCAGATGGCCGGTCTCGGTGGCCGTCAGTGCAAGTTGGATCGTCTCAAGATCCCGCATCTCGCCGACCAGGATGACATCGGGATCTTCACGCAGCGCGGCTCTCAGCGCGGCGGCAAATGAGCGGGTATGCACTCCCAGCTCGCGCTGATTGATCAGGCATTTCTTCGATTGATGGACAAACTCGATCGGGTCCTCGACGGTCAGGATGTGACCCTCGAAATCTTCGTTGATGAAATCGATCATGGCGGCAAGGGTGGTCGATTTACCGCAGCCCGTGGGCCCGGTGACGAGGATCAATCCCTTTTCCTTCTGACATAAGTCCTTGAGCACTTTCGGCATGCCCAACTCGTTCAAAGTGAGGACTTTGGACGGGATGGTGCGGAAAACCGCGGCCTCGCCCTTGCGTTGCAAGAACACATTGACGCGGAAGCGCGCGATAGCGCCCAACTCAAAAGAGAAGTCACATTCGTGGTGCTCTTCAAAGGCTTTTCGCTGCGCATCGCCCATGATGTCATAAACCAGCGCATGGACCTCCTCTTTACTAAGGGCGGGGTGATCCAGCCTCTTGAGATCTCCATCCACCCGGACCAGCGGCGGCTCTCCGGAACTGATGTGACAATCCGACGCCCGCTGCGAAACGCCATAGGCAAGCAGTTGGGTTATATCCATGCCGGTCTCTTCTCTCCGAGAAAATTTGGTGAGGGCTATGATACAGCAGGCGGTGGGGATCTGTAAACCCCGGGCGCAGCACCCGGGCAGGAATTGAGGGTATCCTGTCGACGTGGCGAGCTGGCGCGCCAGCCCGAGAAAAGGACCGGCGGGCCGGCGGTTGACCTACCAAACCATGCGGACGACCTGGTAGTTCTCCTGCAGGAACTTCTTTGCCAGGTTCTCGGCCTCTTTTTCCGTGGCGCCCGCAAAGCGGTGCGGTATCCCGAGGTGGCCGAGCATCAGGCACGTTTCGTCCAGGATTCGGTCGGACGCAAACGCGATGTAGGCGGCCCACCGGCCTTCCTCCTCGACCGTTTTAATCTCAAGACGAGCCGTCCCGTTCAGAGAAGGAATCTTGACCTCGAATTTCATCGCGATAAAAAATCAGGCCGCGCAGGGATACGACACGAGCGACTGTCTACGGGTACGGCTTCTCCATCGCGGCACGCTTCATCTGCGCATGGAGGTCGACCATTGTGAGCGCACAGTACTCCATCGAATAACCGGCTCTGAATTCCACCTTGCCTTCTTCCAATACACGCTGCAGGACCGTGCGGTTAAAGGCGCCATGGCCCATCGCTTCTTCTCCACCCTCTCCCAGGGCATGCGGTTCCAGGTCCGCCTCTTCATGGGTGGAAAAATAGACCGCCTGTTCCTTGGTGAAGCCGTAGTGAGTCGTGAGGGCCTGGTACCATTCCCCGGACCAATGAGCCAGAGATTCCTCGAATACGTGGAGTCCCCACAACTCCACGATGGAGCCATCGATGAAAATTTTGTGGCAGAAGTCATTGATGGCGCGAGCCTCCGGCAAGTAGGGATCTTCCAGAACTTCTTGCTTGCTAAGCCTCATGGCTTCTGCGGTTTGTAATAGGACCAGCACGTGCCCCGGAGGTTTGGGAGAAATGAGCTCGTCGGCTATTTTGGCGCAGAAGGGACCGAGAAGATCGTAATGGTGCACAAAGAAGGGGAGGTGGGTATAATAAGAAACTGCATTGAGCCCGTTGACTTCCAGGGAAAAGCGCCCCCAATTTTTAAAGAACTGACGAATAACCGGCATCGGCAGTTTACCGGCCCGGAGTTGGGTCATGAAGGGACCCTTCTGTATTTTTTCTTTCCATGATGCATACATCTTGTCATAGAGGTAATCGACGTAGGCCTTCGCCTCTTCAGGAGTCATTTTGGTGCCGGGCTGCGGTTCTTTCACTTTGGTAAATTTCCTTTCCGTTTTAATGCGCGGATGGTTAGCCGTTTAACATTGGATCCTATTGTTGTCAATAAACCAAACGCCATCGAAAGCAAAGCTTGAGACAAACACCTGTGACGGTGATCGTCTGGCTCCTTTCGTCATTCCTCTGAAAGCGGCGGCTCTTATGGTCAAGGGTGATCCTTCCAGATAATGGTCATTCCCGCGAAAGCGGGAATCTGGTCTTCGCCTTTTCACGCGCGTGCACTGAATCGCGCATAACGTAATCGCGGCGCGGGGTATTTGCTTGTTGGGCAGCAGACAGACCAGGTTGTGGTTAGTTAGACACCGTCTTCCTGGGTTCCCGATTTCGCGGGAACGACGCTATTTTGTTTAGTTCGACCGGGTCGGCCATACCTCACTGAGTAATTGGAAAGTAGGGGTCGCTGAGCTAAGATGATTTCATGATCACGCGTCCATCCAAAGACCTGGAAACTTTTCCAAACCCCCGGCGTGGGAGGGATTACGAGATCAGCATGGAATGCCCGGAATTTACGTGCGTATGCCCCCGGACCGGCCAGCCTGACTTCGCCACGATTCGGATTCGTTACATTCCGCAGGAGCTTTGCATCGAACTGAAATCCCTCAAACTTTATCTCTGGTCCTTTAGGGAGGAGGGAGCCTTCCACGAGGACGTCATCAACCGGATCCTCGATGATCTCGTTCATGCGTGTCGCCCAAAATCTATGACAGTGGTCGGTGATTTTAACATCCGGGGCGGTATTCACACGGTGATCACGGCCGATTACAAAGCGGATTAGCACGAGTTAAGCTCCGTCTCCCGGGGGAGGGGAGAGATTCGACCTCTATGTCCGACATCACCGTTTTACGAGAGCTCCTGATCGTCGTCGCCGTCACCTTCTCCATCGTCTTTTTTTTTCAGCAATTGCGGCTGCCGGCCATCATCGGATTTCTTCTCGCCGGAGTTATCATCGGCCCGAATGGGCTCAAAATTATCCCCGATCTGAAGCAGGTCGAGATTCTCGCCGAGATCGGCGTTATCCTTCTTCTCTTTGAGATCGGCCTGGAATTTTCCATCGCCGGTCTCCTTTCCGTGTACCGTTCCATTCTTTGGGGAGGGGTGCTGCAAATCGCAATCACCACTCTGGTCGTCTGGACCCTCGCTCTCTTTATGGGCTTTCCTTCCGGAATGGGAATCTTCTACGGGTTTTTAATATCATTGAGCAGCACCGCCATTGTTCTGAAGATCTACAGTGATCGGGGGGAAACGCACGCGCTTCATGCCCGGCTGGCCACGGGCGTCCTGCTCTTTCAGGATCTGTGCATAATTCCGATGATGCTTCTTGTCCCTTTTCTCGGCCGCTCCGCTCCTATCTCTCTCGCCCGCATCGGCTTGACTCTCGGCCAGGCCCTTCTCGTCGTCCTTTCAATTATCATTGGGGCGCGTTTCGCGCTGCCGTGGGTCTTGCATCAGGTGGCCCGCCTCAGGAACCGCGAACTTTTCATACTTTTTGTGGTTTTTTTCTCGTTAGGGACCGCCTGGTTAACCTCGCAGTTTGGCCTGTCGCTCGCCCTGGGCGCTTTTATTGCCGGCCTGGTGATTTCAGAGCTGGAATACAGTCATCAGATCGTTTCCGACATCCTTCCCTTGCGAGATTGTTTTACGGGGATTTTCTTTATTTCCATCGGCATGCTCCTCGATGTGGGTTTTCTTTTCACAGACGTCTCCACGCCTGTTGGGGCGTTCGTGGCGCTGGTCGCGATCAAAGCGTTGGTCGTACTGGGCATTTTTGGATGGTTGTACCGCTCTCTCAGGCTTGGTGTCGTTCTGGCTTTGAGCCTCGCCCAGGTCGGGGAATTCTCGTTTATACTCGCCGCCGTGGGGCGCGAGCACGGGCTTGTGACCGCAGCCGGGGAGCAGCTCTTTCTGGCAGCGACCATTCTTAGCATGATCGCCTCCCCCTTTTTGGTCCAGTGGGCTCACGGGTTGGCGTTTCGCTTTGAGGAGATGCTCCGTCCGGAGTCCGCCGGAACGTTGCCGGAGGGAGAGGGAGGGGAGGAAAACAGAGGGCCATCCACGGGGCATGTTATTGTTATCGGCTATGGCTTGAACGGCCAGAATCTGACCCGGGTGTTGAAAGAGGTTGGAATTGCTTATCGCATCCTGGATATGGACCCGGACGTGGTACGGCGAGCCCGAACGGCCGGAGAGCCGATTTGGTTTGGCGACGGCACCCGCCCGGAGGTTTTACGCCAACTGGGAATCCAGGATGCGCGGGTCGTGGTCGCGGCCATTTCCGATCGGGTTGGGACGGCCCGCATCGTATCGCAGGCGCGCCGGCTCAGACCCGACGTTTATCTCATTGTGCGCACTCGTTACCTGGCGGAGATTGAGCACCTTGATCAACTGGGGGCCAATCAGGTTATTCCGGAAGAGTTTGAAACTTCGGTGGAGATCTTCGCGCGCGTCCTGCAGGAGTACCATGTTCCACGGAACGTGATCTCACTCCAGGTGGAGTTGATTCGGAAAGAGCATTACGGGACTTTGCGGGGTTTGCACCTTCAGGGCAAGCGATTGGATGAGCTAAGCCGGTTTTTAGCGGGAACAACAGCCGACACTTTTTTGATTCCGGAGGGCTCTCCCGTGATCGGAAAAAGTCTCGAAGAGATCGATCTGCGCTCGCGCGCCGGCGTCACGCTGATTTCGGTCGTTCGCGGGGGGGAATCGATTTATAATCCGGGCCGAGAGTTTCTTTTGGCTGCAGGGGATGTCCTGGTGCTATTGGGAAGCCATAAGGCGCTGGATCAGGCGACACAAATCCTCAGCCCGCCGAATGCGATCGGCGGAGCCGCACCGGATTGATTTACCAAGAAATTTCTAATATGAAAAAAGATTCAGGCAATTTCTTCTCGCGCCGTTCACGTGCGACTGGCAGAATCTCTGATTTTCACTATTCGAAGAACGTCAACGTGACTCAGCGGCAGTTTCGCTCTTCTCAAGGATAGGGTTGATGACTTACACAGTGAACAACAAAAAACTCAACAACTGGGTTGGTGAGGTGGCCAGGCTGTGCCAGCCGGATTCAATTTACTGGTGTGACGGAAGCAAAAAAGAATATGATGAATTGATGGCCGGGATGGTCGCCAGCGGGGCCGCCACTCCGCTCAAGCAACGTCCCGACTGTTACCTGTTTCGATCCGACCCGAGCGACGTGGCGAGGACCGAGGAGCGTACCTATATTGCGACGCCAACCCGGGATGAAGCCGGCCCTACCAATAACTGGATAGACCCGAACGAACTCAAGACCACCATGACGGCTCTTTACAAGGGCTGCATGAAAGGTCGCAGGATGTACGTTATCCCCTTTTCGATGGGTCCTATCCGCTCTCCGATCGCGAAGATCGGCGTGCAACTCACCGATAGCCCGTACGTCGTTTGCAGTATGCGCATTATGACGCGCATGGGGGAGGCGGTGATCGGGGCGCTCGGTGTCGACGGTGATTTTATCCCCTGCCTGCACTCCGTCGGCGCTCCCCTGGCAGAGGGGCAAAAGGATGTTCCCTGGCCATGCGCGCCAATGGAAAAAAAATACGTGAGCCACTTCCCTCAGGAGAATCTGATCTGGTCTTTCGGCTCCGGTTACGGCGGCAACGCTCTGCTGGGCAAAAAATGCCTGGCGCTGCGGATTGCCTCTGCCATGGCCAGCCGCGAGGGTTGGATGGCGGAACATATGCTGATCCTGCGCCTCAAAAACCCCGCGGGGAAGCAGTATCATATCGCGGCTGCGTTTCCCTCGGCTTGTGGGAAGACGAACCTGGCGATGATGGTGCCTACCATCCCCGGTTGGAAGTGCGAAACAATCGGCGAGGACATCGCCTGGATGAAGATCGCGCCGGACGGACGGCTTCATGCGATCAACCCCGAGTCGGGTTTTTTCGGCGTGGCTCCGGGCACCTCCTATGCATCGAATCCCATGGCTATGGAGTCGGTGAAAAAGAACACGATCTTCACGAATTGTGCCCTTACGGATGACGGCGATGTTTGGTGGGAGGGGATGGACGGTGCTCCGCCGGCTCACGCGATAGACTGGAAAGACGGCCACTGGACTCCCGCGAACAAAACCCCGGCAGCGCATCCGAACGCGCGCTTCACGGTTCCTGCTTCCCAGTGTCCGGTCATCTGCAGCGACTGGGAAAAACCTGAGGGCGTTCCGATAGACATTTTTATATTCGGCGGCCGGCGGTCGAACGTTGTGCCTTTGGTGACCGAGGCTTTCGACTGGGATCATGGAGTATTTTGGGGGGCAACGGCGGCGTCGGAAACGACCGCGGCCATTGTCGGTGAAATCGGAGTCCTGCGGCGGGATCCCTTCGCCATGACCCCGTTCTGCGGCTACAACATGGCGGATTATTTTCGACACTGGCTTGAAATGGGCGATCGATTGGGCAACAAGGCGCCGCGGATTTTTTACGTGGACTGGTTCCGCAAGAGCCCTGACGGTCGATGGCTTTGGCCGGGATTTGGCGAGAACAGCCGCGTGCTCAAGTGGATGTGTGAACGGGTCGAGGGAAGGGCAGGGGCGAAAACCACGCCCATTGGTTACCTGCCTACTGAAAGCGATCTGGACCTGACCGGCCTCAACATTCCTGAGGAAAATTTAAAGCAGCTCCTCGAGGTGGACATAGACGAATGGAGAGCCGAAGCTCGAAGCATCGAGGAATTCTTCGCGCAGTTCGGCGCGCGGTTCCCCGAGCGTCTGACGCGGCAGCTCCGGAATCTGGAGAAGCGGCTGGGATAGCGGACCCGCATTGTGAGAACAGATTCCGAGGAGTGAGAATGTTCGCCGTACCATGAAGGTCCTCGAGCGGGTGCTGACGGTCGAAAGGGAAAAAATGCCATTCCAGCGGCTGCCCGATCTCGGCGGTCACGGTTTTGTGGATCCCGGCACCGCGGGCTATCACCCTCACGCCGCCGAATTGGCCTGGCCTGTGGTCGTGGATTTTCTGGAACGAGAGCTGGGCGGGCAAACTCGCCCATCATAAACACGACCTCCGGAACTTTCCGCTTTTTTGCCCTACCAAGCCTTTTTCTCGTGTGTCCGGCCGTTTACAGCACAGGATATTTAATCCCGCGAGAGTTGCTGCAGATATTTCTTGGCTTTTCATTTCGATTGGTGTAAGAAGTCTCCACTTACCGAAAGCTTTCCAGAAACTCCATGGCAACTTTAGAAGATAATCTGCGCAAGGTCCCGCCGCAAAACCTTGAGGCGGAGTGCTCTATCCTGGGCGCGATCATGCTGGAGAACAACGCGGTAAACGTAGCCCTGGAATTAATCCGTCCAGATGATTTTTACCGCGAATCTCACCGCAGAATCTTCCGCGCGATGCTTGAGCTTAGCGATCGCAACGAGCCTGTCGATATCATCACGCTGACCGATGTTTTGAAGGGGCGGGGCGAGCTGGAAGCTGTGGGTGGAGCCTCTTATCTCGCTTCGCTGAACGATTTCGTTCCCACGGCCGCGAATATCGCTCACTACGCCCGGATCGTGAGGGAAAAGGCTATCCTGCGCCAGCTCATCAGCGCCGCCACTGAGATCGCCACCCGCGGATACGAGGAACGTGGAAACGTGGATGAGTTCCTGGACCTGGCGGAAAAAATTATCTTTGATATCTCGGAGAAGAAGGTTAAAGCCTCGTTTGTAAAACTCGGCGATATGATGAAGGACTCCATCAAAATGGTGGAGAA
>JACQUW010000129.1 GCA_016210115.1 Deltaproteobacteria bacterium
CTATTCGTCCCGCTAACCAGCTTTGTTTTGGCCGCCTTGCGTACAGAGGATATCTGTTCGGGCTTGATGAAAGGGTTACCGAAAAGGTCAAATGCGGATTTGTGTTCCGCATGTAATTTTATGTTGAGCTCAACATAAGGCATGATTTGGCATCACACAGTACCCGAGCACCCGCATAGCAATACGTTCGCACGCTCGATTCAGTAGGTCAATGAATGCCTTGTAATCTCCCCTTTTACGAAAAACTTCCTGACGCGCATTGCCGCGATTGATGACGTGGTAGCATACTCCACCGACCGAAGCCCGGGCTGTTCTCGGCATGCCCCGGCTCTTGCCACAACGAGATCCGTTTCGCAACAAAAAGTAGAATGTCCCCTTCCCCCCCGGTCCCGCAAAGCAGTAAACCAGCGTGCGTTTCGCAATCTTTCCCCACGAGACATGAAGGAGAGGATCTGTAGTGGAAGCGAAAGAATCTTCTCAAGTGCGGCCTTGCCAATGTTAACAGCCGAGCCCAGTTCCAGCGATTCTGTTGTTAGTCCCTTGATCCAAAATCACTGCCGAAACGTCATAATTGTTTTGCCTGATGCAAGCGTTGCTCGATGACGATGTAAGATAAATATGATTCTTCGAGCCTTTACCAATCTGGACGCCATCGATAATAATACCCGAGGCTCTGTCAATCACGATCCCGTTGGCAGCGTTGGCGTTCGTACTGATGTTGCCACCCATGACCCGTCCGCCATGGATGGTGGACGAGCTGCCCTCGAACACGATAAGCCCGCTCGAAGGCTGCTCGGTTGTATTGATCGCGTTTAAAAGCTCCACCTGATTGTTGACCAGATTGACCTGCTGGCCACCGCGAAGCCTGAGAAAGCCGCCATTCATGGTGGCATTGTTGTTCGAGATCATCCAGGACGATGAGCCGTGGTAGATATTAAGGTCGATCGCGACGTTGTTTGGGCCGCCCACTGGAAAGACATTTCCGTCGATTATTCCTGAGTCAGATATAATGTCCGTCTTGATTCCGCCTGGAAAAACATTCCTCACCCACTGACTCAAGACCAGGGCATCGGGATTCTTAGTAGGGTTCACGGCCCGAAAGCTCCGACCGGTCAGGCCGTAGCCGGTACGAACGCCGATGGTGTGCATATACTGGACAAGCTGCGATGCTCCGGGCATATAAACCACGATTGCATCCCTGCCAGGGTTTCCCGATTGCTCTACGATAGCAAAGTCTTTCAACGTCAATTCTTGATAGGCAGCGCCCACCGCCGGCGAGATCGTAAGCACATCCACGGTATTAGCTACGGAGGACGCGACGACGAGCCGGGATTTGGTCCCGTTGCTCCCAAGAATTGAACACTGTTTAGTTGATAGCAGGAGCGTCATTGTCCCATCGCCACGGTCAACCCCAGATCCGCTCAGGATAAATCCGGTGGTGACCGGCGGGATATAGATCGCGCCGCCGTTTACGCAGTCAGATAAAGCCTGCCTGATGCCGGTAGTGCAATCCCGACCGTCCAGGCAATTGTAGGGCGATTTTGTAATATCCAGAATTCCCGTGCCCGTCACATTGCTGGTGCCAGCAGTATCGAAAGTTTTGTTCGTGAGCGTATCAGTGGAGGCACGGTAAACAAAAGTATCGGTGACATTTTGACAAGCTAAAGACGACGAGATAACCAGTAGCAAAAGAAACAACTTTCTCATTATGAATTTATCGTATTCAACTCCAATGTCCTTTCACCCAAGAGAGACGTCCCAGACCGTGGCATAAGGAGATCGTCGGATCGAGCGAATGATGACGCATTGCCATCAGTTAAAATAAAGCCGGTGATGGTGACCTGCTGGCCCGCGTTGATGTTATCGAGCTCGGAAGGTGAAAAGGAACATTCTGCTTTTCGCTTTGTTTCTGGGGTCGACCTCTCGGGCCGCAAGCTTTTCTCCAACCCAAGCTGCGCTGCAATCTCCCGAACCCCTTGATTTTTCTCATCAACATCTGCCTTCATGACAGTCTTGTTTCATCATTTCCAAAGCGTTTCGATAAATCGTTCTTTCTCCAACTCCTGCAAAAAGCTTCTGTCCAGAAACTGCTCTGGGGATATCGTTGCGATCTTCGGGTCTTTGAGTGCCAGTTGCGAGAGAACCGTCCTCATAGCGTCCGCTGAAGGGTGGGCAACTCTGGGTATGAGCCGAACGATATATATTTCATAAACCGCAGCAACGAATGCGACATCCTCGTTCCTGAGGTATCTCCTCAATACATCAATCGCGAATTGCCGATGAGTCTTGGCGTAGTGAATCCCCTCTACATAGGCCCGCACAAATTGTCGTACCATATCTCTCTTTTTTTGGATGAACGTTCGGCTCGTGTTGAGCGATGACGTTGGAAACGCCAACCCTAAAGCGCCGATATCGACGAGTCTGTTGAAACCTTCTCGAGCGGCTAGAATCGCGAATTCCGGATTGAGGACCGCTGCCTCTATTAAACCGTTTTTCAGCGCAGCCATCATTTCCGGCTGGCCGCCAAGTTGAAGCACGGGAGTCTCTTTGCCTAACCGAAGCGAGCCCTTTTCCGCCGCGTAACGCAGCGCGTACTCGGTGGCCGACCCAAAGCGAGTGATTCCAATCTTTTGTCCTTTCAACTCGTTGATGTTCTTGATTCTTGGCGCTGTCACCAGGAAAAACGGAAGCACATTCAGCCCATCGGCAACGACAACGAGATCGGCACCCGCGAGATTAGCGTTGACAACTAAACCCCCATTGAACATGCCGATCGGAGCCTCGCCCGAGACAACGACCTGGGCAGTTCGCGAGCCGGACCCAACGTAGAGCAGTTCGACATCGACACCATATTTTCGAAAGATTCCCGCCTCGTGCGGAATCCATAACGGGCTCTGGCCAGTTCCTATGGCGTTGTAAACCGCGCGGAGTTTTTCCGCTGCTTGAAGCTGGTCCCCCCCTATACTCAAAGTTAAATTGGCGACCAAAGTCAGCAGGAAAGGAATAGCTTTTCTGAGCACAGCCTTAGCCATTACGCTCGCAGAAGCTATAACGAGCCTATCGACAGAGTAACTGGATAAAACCATCCCGGTCCATCTCCTCGAAAAAGTCCCGAGGGACAGTATCCGATATGGGAATGGCATGTCAAACTCACAGTTCTCTGGCATCAGGCTCTGCCTGCTCGTGCCCGACCGGAGGAATCGGGGATCAGGAGACAGCTTACGGATTTATTTTTAGGTCTACAGCGTTTCCGGGAGCCCTGCGACGGGTATTGTTACAAGGGGTCTTGTAATAGTCTGCACATCTTCTCAAAAATCCCTCCCGACCTCCCTTTGCCAAAGGGAGGAGTTCCCCTCTTTGGAAAATCATGTCCTGAGTCCACTCGAAGGGCGTGTCCTGAGTTTAACCGAAGAGATGGTTCAGGGAAGATTTTGAGATTGATGTCAAGCGGTTGCAGAAAGAGTACGGCTGCTTAGAAGGACGCCACGAAGTTCCACCAGCGCTTCAGGCATGCAACTCGACCACGTCACAGTCCTCGAGCCGATGCTCTCGCCCGACATGCTGTCCGTCGAAACCTGATTTGCCCCACACCCGCGCGTACTTTAGCGAGCGCGCCAGATCCTTGTGTACGAGCCGAGCGACGTCATCCACGGTCTGTCCACGGCGCAGTGCGAAGGGCCGCTCCCGGCTCGGCGGTCGGCCCGGCACCTTCGTGTAGACGCGCACGATCCCGAGTTGGGAGAAAAGCAACGGACCGATCTCGCCCAGCCCCCTCCCGGTGTTCGCCGATACCGCAATGGCCGGGTAGCGAAGCCCCGTCAGCTCCAGGAACGCCCGCAGCTCGGTGTCTACGTCCGCGAGGAGGTCCGCCCTGTTGACGAGGAGCACCGTGGGAAGCCGCAGCGCGAAGGGATCTTCGTCAGCCTCCGATTCTCTTTTGGCGGCCTCTGCTTCCGGCTGACAGCGGTCGGTAAGCGTCACGCGCTTCTCGCGCAAAACCGCTTGTAGGGCCTCTAGCCTCTCGACGCACGCGGGGTCGCCGAGATCAACGACGAGCAGACATGCGTCCGCCATCTGCAACACGCTTGCGAGCCACGAAACCGGGTGCTCGGGCGAGACGGCCGGAAGGTCCACGAGCTGGAAGTGAATGTCCTCGTAGGGCATCATTCCCGGTTCAGGATACTGGGTGGTGAACGGATACGGCGCGGCTTGCGCGCCTGAGCCCGTGAGCCGCGCGTGGAGCGATGACTTTCCGGTATTGGGCGGGCCAAGCAACGCAATTTGAGCGGCGCCCTCGGGCTGAACCACAAGCGGAGGCCCGCCGCGAGCGCCGCTCTTCTTCGGCCGCTCGAGCTCTTCCGAGAACTCTTTGATGCGACGCTTGATGTCCCCCTGCAGGTGGTCAGTCCCCTTGTGCTTCGGAATGACGCGAAGCATCTCCCGCAGACAATCAAGGCGCTCTCGCAGGTCGCGCGCCTTACGAAACGCGGCCTGCGCGGCCTTGTATTCGGGTGTGAGGTTAGCCGGCATGATCTCCTCGGCGCAGAATCCAAGCGCTCTGACGTCGCTCCGGTCCGTCTGCGCCGGCGAGGTTCATTTTACGTCACCCGCGCCGGTCGCGCCAGGCATCAGATGGAAGCGTTCTCTCCTGCCCGAGTGGCTGACGATCAGATGATTCGTCCTAAAACTCTTACGTCAAAGAAAGAAAAAGGCCGGTAACTGCTTGGGGCGCCCACATGGTCTTGCTTAGTCAGGCTCATGATGATCATATCTGAGATGGAGAAACTGCAATCCCGGCATAGAAGGAGACTGGACTTATGCTCCGAGGCGAAGAAGAGACCGTATTGAAACTCATTGACGAGAAGGAGCTTGTGGACCTTGCCGTAGCCATGGGAAACATCACAGCGCCTTCGGGCCACGAGCAACCCATGGCCGATTTCGTTCTGCAGTGGCTGAAGGACAACGGTTTTGAAAAGTCATACCAGCAGCAACTGGCCGAAGGGCGGGCCAACACCATAAGTATTCTCACCGGCCGGGGTGGCGGCAAGCGACTGATCTTCAACAGCCATATGGATTCCGAACAGGGCATGCCGTCGCGCCTCGGGGAGGCGCCTCCGCCCGGACCAAAGGCCTGGCTCGATGAACGGGAGAGGATCTTCGGGCAAGCGGTTCAAAACGACCGCGGGCCGATGGCAGCGTTCATGATCGCGACGAAAGCAATCAAAAATAGCGGGCTGACCCTGCGCGGCGACGTTATTATGACCATGGTGGTCGGCGAAATCGGGATGGGGCCGGTCGATGAGTTTCGCGGGCACAAGTACATCGGCAAAGGCTACGGCAGCCGGCACGCCGTAGCGCACGGAGTTGTCGGAGACTACGCTTTGATCGCGGAAACCACTGATTTCGGCGTTACCTGGATCGAAGCCGGTGCCGCATATTTCAAAGTGAGCCTCGCGGGGAGGGGCACCTACACGCCGCGTCTTCCGCCGCGCGGCGCGCTCAAAGACAATCCCAATGCCATCATAAAGATGACCGCCGTTATTCAGGCGATCGAAAAATGGGCCGTGGAATACGAGAAGAAGTACACGATCGAGTATCCCGTCGGGAAGATGGTTCCGAAGGTGAGCATCGGAGCCATACGGGGCGGCATCCCTTATAAGCCGAGTACCACCGCCGACAGGTGTAGCATCTATGTAGATGTCCGCGTTCCACCGCCGGTAGAGTTCGTCCAGGTGGAAAAAGAACTTAGGGAAGTCGTGCTCTCCCAGGGACTCGGTGGCGAGGTCGAATGTTTCATGTCTCGCAAGGGCTACGAAGGAAAAAATATCGAACCTCTGGTAGAGGCGATACGAGCGGCGCACGAGAAAGTCCGGGGAACCCCGCCTCCGACTATCGACACCCCGGAGACCAGCATGTGGCGCGACGTTAATATCTTCAACGAGGTAGGCATCCCGGCGGCGACCTTCGGCATGCCGCGCAAAAGCGCGCCCGACGTCGCGCAGAGATTCGTAGAAGCGCGAGACATCGTCGATGCGGCGAAGATGTACGCGCTCGTTGCCCTGGAGATCTGCTCGTAACAAAGCTGACGCGCGACCGGAGATCACGCTCGGAAACAGCCGGTCTGAAAAGGCGGCGAAATGGCCGGGGGCCTATGGAATTACATCAATTAAAAATATTTTTTCTCGCTGCCGAGACATTAAAGTTCTATGATACAGCCTCAAGAATGCGGCTTACGCCTTCGGCCGTTTCTATACAAATCAAAAATTTAGAGACCGAACTCGGCACCTGCCTTTTTACCCGAAACAAGGGAAAGCTTCTGCTCACTGAAAAAGGCCATGTCTTTTATCGCGAGATCGCACCATTATTCAACATCTTGGAACATGCCCGAAGCGCCATTCGTGAAAACATTTCCGCAAACAGGACCCGCATGATTATTTCTACTATTTTTGACGTCGATCAGTTCTATATTGAGCACTTTGTTGCTTTTGCGAAGGCCCATCCGGAGATCGTGCTCACAATACTCTGTCGTTCAGCATGGGAAACGATTTCATTAGTGGCATCAGGCCAGGCCGATTTTGGCGTGGGAAGATTTGGTTCATTACCCAAAAACCTCACATCCGAAATGCTGATGGAGGTCAGGCCTTTCGTCATCGCGCCAAGAACGCATCCGCTCTCGGCTAAGAGAGTTCTGCGGCTGAGCGATCTCGCAAGCTATCCCCTCGTTGTTCTGCCAAGAGGCACGTCTTTCCGATCTTCGATTGAACGGCGGTTTAGAAAGGAAAACTTGACCATGCAGGTTGCAATAGAGCCCGCCACTTGCCAGGACATCAAGCGCTGCGTATCCGCAGATCTCGGCGTTGGCATCTTGCATGGAATCTGCACGGATAATGGCGATCGGAGGGAATTTCGGCTAATCGATGCAAAAAGGTTCTTCGGGTCCAGTCCGCTAACGATTATTTATCGCAAAACGGGACATATTGACGATAAAGTGAAGAGGGAACTCATCAGGCACCTCAGTAAACCATCCTCCAATTGATTGATAATTCCAGTTTGCGCGACCTACCTTAGCGCTTGCAGGCGACTTTTGACTTCGTCCAGGTGCAGGACATCAGCATATTTGTGATGAAGATCGAAAAGAAAAAGCTTATGAATTAAGACACTACGATCGAAGCAGCACTCCTCTACGACCACGGTATGGAACCCGTAGGAATAGCAATCCACGACGCTGGCTCGCACGCAGCCACTTGTGCTTTCCCCGCACACGATTACGGTATCGACCCCCAGTTTTCTCAGATGTGCGATCAGCGGCGTGCCGAAAAAGGCGCTGGCTCGCTGCTTGTAAATGATTAGATCGCCAGGCTCCGGCTCAAACTCCTTACGGATCAAAAACGCCTCTCTGTCAAAATCGCGCATCTGCCGATTTGTCGCATATACTTCTTTGGGTTTCAGCTCCTCGCGTGTCTCTGTTGTCGTGTAGATTACAGGTATGCCGCTTTTTCGGGCTAGCGCCAGCAGCTCCTGAGTAGGCTCCATTGCATTCCAGGCATTCACGCCCGCCGATCCGGGGAATGCTTTTATCGCTTCATGAACCGGCCGCGCTCCACCCTCATAGACCAAGTTGTAAAGGTCGACGACTAGCAAAGCCGGTTTATCGCCAATATAGGTGCGCCTCTGATAAGCATTGTAAATGTCCAGCATCTCTTGGCTGACAACATCGCTCCAACAATGGTCTTCAAAACTGTTGACCATATTCGCGCGTTCCTTCTTAATCACCGACCCGTAATCGCCGTTCTTCGCTCTTTGGCGATCCGCGGATTCTCACGAACTGGTGAGAATTATTTCAGACCAAAGATATCCCTATATTCTTTTCCGAATTTTTCCAAACCGTGATGATAGATACTTGTCGTATCCGTCGGATGCGCTTTAATCTTTCCAAGTTCTTCATAAAGCGGTTCTACGTCCCGTCTGCCTGGTATCCGCCCAAAACTCTTTATCAAATTTTGTCCGTCCACCGACAAAATAAAATCGACAAAAAGCTTGGCTGCATTTGGGTGACTGGCATCGGAGCTCATGCCTATTACCTGAAGGATTGCGACAACGGGATCTAAAGCTACCCAGTCTATCGTCGATCCCTTTCGTTTAATCCCGGAAACGTAATATGCGTACATATTGATTCCGATGGGAGCCTCTCCCGCTGCTACTAACTGGGCTATATTGGCGTGACCCGTCATAAACTTTATGTTTTGAGTGGCTAATTTTTTGGCATAATCGATCGCTTTCTCCCGACCCCAGATCTTCTGAAGAGTGGCAAACCAGTCATACTCCACCCTGTCCATTATCATGTTACCTTTCCATTGAGGTTTCAGGAGATCCTCGTAGCTCTTTGGCGCATCTTGAGGCTTGACTAATTGCGTATTGTAGGCAGTGACCAGCATCAACGGGTGGACAGTCGTCCAATAACCTTCGGAATCTTTGAAGCCGTCAGCTATCGCTGTAGCTTCCGGTGATACGTATTTTTCAAGAACGCCTTGTTTTTTGAATACCTGCATTTCAGAGCCACCGGCGAATATGACGTCGGCTTTCAAGGACTTAGCACGCGCTTCCGTCAAAACCTTGTTCAGCAACGCCCCGGTGCCGCCGCGGAAACCTTCGACCATGATGCCCGGGAATTTCTTCTCGAAGGTTCGCATAAGGACTTGATTGTCCCCGGCATTCATCACCGTGTAAAGTACGAGTTTGCCTTCTTTGGTCGCCGCATCCACCCGCCGGCTTTCCGCTGCATAACCGGGAGCTAGGAAGGCAATACTGAGAGATAAGATGCAACACCAAAGGCCAACAAAGCCCAATACCATTGTGTCGGATTTCATAGACACCCTCCCCTTCTCAGGAGCTTGGGCCGTTTGTATCGTCGGGCGAACGCTTACAGGGGATACCAGTATTTAGAATTTCCCATGGATCTTCGCACATACTTCCCCCCAGGGCTGCCTACGATTTCAGCCCTTGGGCTATTGTCTTTCCACTCCATGATAACCTCTCCTCGCAGAATGGTCATAACCGGCCATCCTTTTAGCTCTTTTCCTTCGTATATGGACCAGCCTGGAGTACTGTGAATCATGCTGTTCTGGACGGTAACTCTCTTTTCGAGATCCACTATCGTTAAGTCTGCGTCGGACCCCGGAAGCAAGTTTCCCTTTTGCGGATATAGTCCCCAGATCTTGGCCGGATTTTCAGAAGCCACTTGCGCCAGTCTCTGGAGGGAAATCTTCCCCTTGTTAACCCCTTCGCTCAGCATCACCGGCAGGAAAGATTCAACTCGTGATGAAAATCCTGAGATCGTGTCCCATACATTGTCTTTTAATAACTCGTCCCGTTTGCCTCTCGTGCGCGATACAACATGATCCGAGCCGATCGCATCGATAAATCCCTTTGCGAGTGCTTCCCAAAGCTTCTCGATCGTCTCTTCATCTCTTAGGGGCACGTTAATCTTCCATGTCCCCTTGGGAAGGGAAAGGTAATGGGGACCGGTCTGGCCATAGATGATGACCCCCCTTTCCTTGGCTCTACCAATTTCCTCAATGGTTTCGGGAGTAGTGACGTGCTGTATATGAATGGCGCACCCCAGAACCTTGGCTAGATAGGAGTACTGAGCTACATGTATGGCCTCGGTGAACGGCGGAGACCGGTCGGTCCATGCAGCCATGTCCTTGCGCCCTTGTTTTTTGAGTCGATCTTCTAGCACCCTTCCGATTTCCCAGTCTTCGCAATGAAGCGAAACAACTCCCGGAGGCCCCATCTTGGCAACGTTCTCCATTGCGATGTAGACAGTGCCGCTGTCGAAACCTCTCACAAGTCCTGAGCCATGAGACCAATGCTTTGCGATCTCGTAGTTTTTACAGTGGAGATAAAATTTGTAGGAGGTGATGCCGAACTTTTCCGCATAAATTGGGATTTCTTCAGCCTGTTCGTCAGTCTCGACCATGGGCGTGAGAAAAAAATCCACTGACGAGTCTTGCTCGCAAGCACTAATGCAATACGGGACGACATCATTAAAGGATACGACATCCTCTGGCGTCACCCCGCGGGGGTCGAAATGAGGGCCGAGTCGAGGACTAGGCGACTGTATGCCCCAGGTCGTTATCCCGCCAGCGGCCGCGGCCCGGCTTTCAGTTTTAATCTCTTTGGGTACAGGCCTTCCAGGATGAGCTTCGGGATCGACTATTCCAGGAAAAATTAGCTTACCTTTGACGTCGATTTCTCGACGTGAGGCAGGAAAGGCGGAGCCGGCGCAAACCCCAATGATTTTGCCTTTATCAATAGCAACCCCGCCCGGAAAGACTGCTCCCGGGGTAACGACTTTCCCGCCTTTGACGACTAGATCAACTTCCATTTTTGCCTCCTTTCAGGTCGAGAATACTACGATTGTGATCTTAGTTTCTTAAGGATGCATCGATTCCGTAAACCATTCCAACGGCAATTCCTTCCCCAGACCTCGCTTAGCGGCTTGCTTATAAACTTCGACAGCGAATGCGAACTGAACCCCAAGACCTGAGCTCCCGCCAGCTCCGCTGCCCGAGAACACGGTAATTTCTCGGGAGTCCTTTCTTCTCGCCCGCCCGGTGACAACGTCTGCCAACGTTACGATTTTTCTCTTCTGGCTGCTATCGAACTTCTTAATCCCCTTAACCTCACCGGGTATTAAGCCCTTCATCGGCCAGTGAGTAGACGCTTCTCTCATTCTGACCACGTTTAGAGAACACACTCTGTAGCAATTGTCATCCAGTTCATATCCTGCGACGGCATTAACGTGCGTTCCCGGCGACAACCAGCGACTATCAAAAACAGGCTTTAAAGAGTTGGTCGCACATGCGACAATATCCGAGCCAGTGACAACGGCTTTGGGATTATCCGTGCGGATATCAACCTGAAGTTTTTCCGACCATTCACGCGCAAATCTTCTGGCATGATCTGGATTTGGACTATAGAGTTTGACTGTTTTCAAAGAGCGAACTTTTGAAAGAGCAAGTATCTGCGGTCCCGCTTGGTCGCCTGTGCCAAACAACCCCACCACTTGTGCATCCTTTCGTGCGAGATATTTCGCCGCGACTCCGCTCGTCGCTCCAACGCGCATCCGTTGTAAAAAGCCGTCTTGAATGATGGCTAGCAGCTCGGCGTTCTGAAGATTGAACAGCATAACTAGGCCAAGCCACTTTTTACCAGGGAGGGCCGGCAACTTCTCTCTCCTTCTCTTTTTGTCAACAACGGATTCATAGACAATGTCGGAGCTAAAACGCAGGGCGTGTACACCATATCTCGGAACGGCGCCGTCCATTGACTTAAAGAGATAATATTTGTTACGGCCAAGTGGCGCATATGTATGTGAACGCGGTCTGTTGACGGCCTTCCCCTTCGCCAGATCTATGAACGTGTTCTCCATTGCTTCCAGGCACATTTCCATAGACAGAACTTCTTGGACCTCATCATTATTCAGCACTAAGACCATTTGGACCTCGTTGGAAATCGTCTCCTATTGCACTACATCAAGGATCTCGTAGCCGGTCAAATTCAAAATTTTTACGATGATCCTAAATAAATTTTGACATTGCCGCTTTACAAGAGATAGGCGTACGCCTCGGAACAGGCGCCCGGGAGACTTTCCAAACCCTGGATGCTTGCGGTAGAATCCGGCCGCGTTTTCGCGTTATTTAACTTCGCTAGAGAGGGGTTGGATTTACACAAAAGGCAAAGATATTGGGAAGAGGGATAAAATGAGACGATTATTTTTGGCACTCTTCCTTATGGCCTGGCTCAGTCCTGTTTCTGCGTTTGGTGTTGTGGAAATTTTGATCTCTTCAGATTCAATGCTCGCAGCAATGTCGATCTTTGGGTGAGAATCGATAGCGACACCCATCTCACCGTTTCCTTTACCCAGCAATGAGATCCGAAAACGATCTCCCCTTTCGTCTAGCCGGTCTTTTCGAGCTTCGCCTCGCCTGGCTTTCCTTTGAATGTGTAGAAATTACCGAGCTCCATAAAGTGAGGCTGGTAGATAAAGGCGACGAGTCGGCAAGGTTTGTCCGGATCAGCATTGAACTGTTGATGCTCAACGCCACCGGGCTGTATGGGCAGTACAATCAGATCTCCAGCCTCCCAATCGTACCGGACGCCATCCATGACGGTATAACCGCGCCCTTCCAGCGCAAACAAAACCACTCCGCCCTGGTGGATGTGCTTTCCCGAGTGGGTATACTGCTTCTGCTCAAAAACGACCCATGTCTGAACGGCGGTGTCAGGAAAACAATATGGGCTGAGAAAGAATTTCACCAAACCCATCTGCCCGCGTTCCCAGGGACATTCCTCTCCTTTAATGACCACCGTTCCGTTTAGGGCCCGTTCGCGTTGCTTTGCCCAATAATGCACGCTGGCCTCGTCCGGAGTGTCGCCAGGTTCAACGTCCACCAAAAAAACAGGCTTACGCATTTTTCCTCCTTTTAGTCCTATTGTTGAAGCAGCGAAAAACTTTACGGACGTGCCGGTGCGGCAAAAGGATTGCTTGCTTGTTGTTCCTGTAACCCGGTTCAATCCGTATTTCGTTTTAGCTACAAACGATCCATCACTTGATCAGCCCATTGACGCATGAACTCGATTTTATCCGGGAAATAGACGCTCATCCAGATATTCTCAACGCCACGAGCCGCAAGCTGGCTGATCTTTTCGCGACATTCTTCTACCGTTCCTACCACCGCATACCGATCCGCCAGGTAATCCTCCAGACCCAACTCCTGAACAAGACGGGTGTTGGCTGTTTCCGTGCCGCTCTTCAGATGAGCGCGGAAGTCATATTGTTGGTTGAGCTTCCGAATTGCATCAAGGTATTCGGGCGGGATGTGTTTGTTGTCGGTCGTGAAACGAGCAAGCTGGTTGGCGGGAGCTGCAAGGGACATGCGAATTTCGGCTTTGGCCTCTTCTCTGTTGCGTCCAAAGTTACATATCAAGAACCACCACACATCGGTGTCCTGGAGCCGTTTACCCGCCAGATTGGCGCCCTCACTAAGATCTTTTAACGCATCCGCCACCACGTCCTCCTGAACGCCTGTTCCAATGATCACCCCGTCGGCCACCTCACCGGCGAATCTCAGGGTCTTCGGACCGTGAGCGGACACATAAATCGGAATGTTTGGACGGGTCCAGGAAAATCGAATCTCCCTCCCCTGATAAACTGCCTCTCCACTCCTATACAAAGCCTTTATGGCGTGCACATATTCGCGAACCACTTTTATCGGGGCGGCCTTTAGTCCCAAATTGTAGACGGCGCTATCGCCCGATCCGATGCCCAGAAAAACCCGGCCCGGCGCAATCTCGTTCAATGAAGCGATAGCGCTCGCTGTAACCGCCGGATGTCTTGTCAGCGCGTTGGTGACGCGGGGGCCAAATTTGGCTTGCCGCGTGCCGGTCGCCGCTAAAGTGCAGGCCACATAGAGTTCTCGATAAATACTTTGCGAGTCGACAATACCGATTCGTTCAAACCCGATTGAATCCGCTGTAGAGCAAAGATTCCGAAACTCCTCCAGATTATCGGGCGTGAAGCTAATTCCGAACCGAGGCACGGCTCTCCCTTCGTTTCTATTTGGAAGTTCCCTTCAGTAATCCCTTCTCAATGAGCTTCATGTACTGGCGCGCCAACGCCTGCGCTCTCAAAGAGCCGTTCGGTTTGTACCATCGAATGATCCAGTTACACATCCCCAAAATTGCGAATCCCAGGACTTTGCTGTCCATTTTACGAAACTCTCCCTTTGCCACTCCCTCGTCCAGAATCCTCCTCAGCAACCGTTCATATCTGTCCCGCATCGAGACGTACTTTTCCCGGTATCTCTTCTGGAGAAATCTGCCTTCTTCCAAAAAAACCGTCACCGGCTCAATATTCAAAATAATGCTTTCTATGTGATCAATTACGAACAAACGAAGCTTTTTCTGCGACGAGAGATCCGAATCCACGATCTTCTGAACACGGGCCAGAGCTGAGCCCACGGCCTCCAGGAGCGTTTGATAGAGAAGTTCTTGCTTGCTGGAGAAGTAGTGATAGAGAGTGGCTTTTCGGATATGAAGCGACTGGGCCAGCCTCTCCATAGACGAGCCGTTAAAGCCCTTTTGTCTTATCAGTGTTGCCGCCGCTTTTGATATTTCCGATCGCCGCGCATCCCACTTTATCTTTCTGGATGCTAGAGCCGACATTTCCAGTCTCCTTGCGTTCCCTATTTGTTCCTCCCGGAGAAATATAAGACGTCTAACCCAAGATCGATTTCCATTTTTCGTAGGTTCGCTGGCGCAATTCCGGGCTCGGACCTGTGGCCTGGGGAAAGTTGTCCTTCCACTCAAAGGGTCTGCACGCGTCAAAAACGGCGCGTGATGTAAAGCAAGCTTCTGAAGGGGTTCCGGGCGGTACCATCGGGTCAATGGAAGAACTCCAACTCCTGCGCATTATTTGGATATCCTCCACCGGATTCATTCTCGTGCCCATTGCCCAGAGCACGGCCTGGGAATCGGACGGATCGATATCGTCGTCCACGACCAGAGTGAAACGGGCACCCACAGAACCCGGTTTCGTTTGCGCTGCGATGATACCGGCTTGCCGGGCGTGACCCGGATACCGCTGCCGGATCGCCACAACGGTCCAGAGTTGGCCGTACGCCCACACTCCTCGGACATCCGGGACTCCGCACGCTTCCAGCCTGTTCCATACTGCCGCCGCCCAGCGCCAGGGCATGCCCACAACCTCCGCTCTCAAATGCGGATGACCAAAAATAATCGGATTATCTCTGAACATCACCGATTTCACTCGGATCACGGGTTCGGGTTTGGTGCCGCTTGAATAATATCCCACCCATTCTCCGAACGGGCCTTCGTCCCTCAGCTCATTGGGCATCACAAAGCCTTCGACGACGATCTCCGCGCTGGCAGGAATAGGAAGACCCGTGTGCCTACCCGTGACGACCTCGACCGGTTTTTGCCTGATGCCTCCGGCATACTCGTACTCAGACTCGGCGTGCGGATGCTTGTGTTCCGCCGCCCAATAGGTAACTAGATCCTGTCCAAATGTGACTGCAATCGGCATGGGCTTACCGGTCGCGTGATGTTTTCTCATGTTCGTCATGCCGTCTTTATTCGGAGACATGTAAAGTCCGAGCAAATTCTTGTCGTGGATCATGACTCGATAAATGCCAAGATTCGCGACGCCCGAATCCGGATCGCGAGTAATACAGACACACCCCGTCCCCAGATATCGCGCCTCGAGCTCTCCCCCGTCGGCTTCGTTCCATCTCGGCGCCGGGAATTTGTAAAGGTCGATCTTTTCCGCCTCGTCAACGTTCTCCATGAAGGGCGCGTCCTGAACGATTCGCGGAAGGATTCGCGGTTGGCTTCGAATTCTCTTCATTCGCGACTTCAACGCGCGCACATACTCTATCGGCGGCAAAACGCTTTCCTCCTCAGTCATCCCGGAGGCGAGAGCGGATATTCGCTGCGAATTCTGTGGATTGATCAAAACCGCGTATTCCGGGGGATAACCGGGGATCTCCGAAAACAGCGCTGAACTAGGATCCGGCTCGCTTCCAATGATGTCCCAGAGGGTGCCTATCTCCAGGTCCCAGTTTGCTCCTCTAATTTTCTTTAGTTTTCCGATTTCTTCCAGTTTCCTGATCCAAAGGCGCAAATCCATGAGGTATTCCATCTCACCAACCTCTCTGTTCGCGGCAGCCTTCATTTTGCATCTACTCCGGGCAAAAGTTCTGTTTGAACACAGCCCAATCGGGCCGGCGCGAACCTTTTAGGATTAGCGGTAGAGCTTTTCTACCAGACCGGCATCAACTACGTCTCTCACGTACTGGTCGAAAATGAACTTTTCCGGTGGTGTGGTCCTCGCCTTCGGGTTTCGTTCTCCCAGATCTTCAAGAATCAGCGTAAGGTGCTCCGGGCTAACGGTGGGAACACGCGGCAGGTGCTTCTGGACAAGGATCTCATAGGCTTCCTTGAGAATCTCTCTATCTTCGATTTTGGTGTATTTTTTGGTGATCGCCATCGCCTCTTCGGGATGTGTCTTGACATAGTGTATTCCTTCAATTAAACCCGCGACGAATCGCCTCATGGTCTCTCGGTTTTTTTCCAGAAAACCCCTCCTGGCGCCAAAAGCCTCCTTCTGGTACTTCATTCCCATGGCGCCGATATCCGCCAATTCTTTGAATCCCGACTTCCGGGCCATAAGCGACATCGGAAACGAGAGAACGCCGGCGTCAACGGCGTTCGTCTTGAGCGCCGCAAGGATATTCGGGATGCTTCCAATCTGAAGCAAGACCACATCCTTCTTGGGATCGAGATGCCATCGCGACAAGACCCAACGCGCGGCAAAGTCTATCGTGCTTCCAAATCTTGTGACGCCGATTTTTTTGCCTTTGATTTGTGACGGCTCAGAAACCGACGGTTTGCTGTAGAAAGAGAAAGGCAATGTTTTGGCAAGTCCGGAAAAAAGAACCAGGTCGGACGCTCCGGAGAGATTCGCGGACAAAACCACCCCCGCAGCGCCTGTTATGACATTGATCTCGCCGGCCATTAACGCCGCCATGCCCACCGGCGTGCTGGCGATATAAACCAATTCCACCTTCACGTTATTTTTGTCGAAGAGCCCGGCTTCCTTGGCCGCCCAGAGAGGGATATAACCGGCGTCCGGCGCAGGATACGAGACGCGTAGAACTTCTTGAGCGAATGCGGGCGGCGAAGATGCCGCGACGAAGATTAGGAAAGCCAGGCAAGCTATGTTTTTCGCTGGGAACGCGTTGTCTTTCTTCATGGCCAAAACCCTTTCCGATGATGAAAAGTTCCTAACCTGCTCCGATGCGCCAGCCACGGATCGCCACGAAGGCCGGCATTAAGAAAGCCGAACGGATTTGCCGTCGGGGATTTTTCCTTCAACAGTGCCCGAAGGTCTTGCAGTAAAGTTCGGCGTACTCTTTGGAATTCGGGCCCAATCTCTCCGGCTTTACAACTAGATAATCAGGAAGCGCCAGCTCCGAAAAACGCTCATTGAGCCCTGGTCGCGTGGATGTGCGGCCGAATTTTTCCACGATCATCTTCTGCCCATCCGTAAGAAGCCAGTCGATGAACAAAGCGGCGGCGTGGGGCCGTGAGCTATTCTTGGCCAGCATAAGCTGCTTCGGATCCGAGATCACCGGATTCAGAAGCGCGATGTCCAGCGGAGCTCCTTTCTGCTTCAGGACCAACGGCCGGAAGGCAAAAATCCACGGGGCGATGTGGGTTTCTCCAGCCGCTAAAAGATTCGTTTGAAGATTGTGGCCTTTCCGCATGGTGGGCTTATTTTGGGCGAGCTTTCTAAAGTACGCCAACCCCTTTTCCTTCCCCCAGTGGTCCAAAAGCGTTCCGAATAGATCGTCGTCTTCATCGTCCATGGACAATTTTCCCCTCCATTTCGGGTTCAGCAGATCTTCGTAACTCCGTGGGACCTCGCTTTTTTTAACCAGTGTCGTGTTATACACCATGACCACCACCTGCTGGAACCATGCGGTCCAGTAACCCTCCCTGTCCATGAAATCCTTTAAAAGACCATCGCGGCTTGGCGAAATATAGGGGTCCAGCAGATTTTGTTCTTTTAAATGAAAACCGGTTAGACTCGTGGACTCTAAGACGTCGGCCTCGTACCTTCCCGCGCGAGCCTCCGCCACGACTTTATTGTAAACTTTTAGCGCTCCGCCGCGGTAATGGCCCACTTCCAGGAATGGGTATCGTCTCTTGAATCCGTCGAAGATCTCCTTCATGTCATCGACTCCGGTGGTGCCATACAAAACCACTTTTCCTTCCCGCCTGGCCCCCTCCACAAGCTTTGCCTCGCGAGCTTTGCCTCGTGTATTTTTGAGCTCTCCCAGCACCTCCCCGGCGGTTCGCCCATACGCGCAAAGCGGGAGCAGGACAAAAAGAACCGTCCAAGAGAGCATGACCGCAGCGGGTTGGCTGACGCGGTTCATAACTTGAAACAGCATGAGCAGGCCTCCTTTCCAGCGACGGCTTTCATGATCATTCCTCTCGAAACCCGGAATCCGGGAAAAACAGGGACTGGGCCCCCGATTAAAACATTCGGGGGCGACGTGTTTCGGAAACCAGCAACCCATCAACTATAGACTGGATCCCTTCGTTCTCCGTCATTCCCGAATGTTTTTATCGGGAATCCAGAACGGCAGAGCTTTCGTCCTCCAGAGTGAATACGAATCATGGATATTCCCTCGAAAGCATGCCCTGAGTTCCGTCGAAGGGGCGGTTCCCTCAGGACACACCTTCCAGTCGCAAGCGATATAATGGTGAAACGTGAATGGGCTACGATTGACTTTTCACTTTTCACTTTTTATTTTCTTCGCGACCTACAGACCGGCCCCTTCGGTCACAGCTTTCATCGTCAACGGTGATCCCAGATGATGATGAATATTTCTCCAGAGGGCTTCAATGAATGGGTCCGGCGATAATCGGCTTGCCAGACTCATCATAAGTCCGCCGGGAAGTGTACCCTTCCGGCCAAATCTCGGTAAACCAGGCGCGCATGCCGAATTTAATTTGAAGCAACCGGTAGCTTGTACTGCTATGGTTATAGTGTTCGTGCTCGAACATGGCGGGCGGAACATGCAACACATCTCCCGGTTCCCAATGGATTTTATTCCCTTCGATTTCGGAATAACCCTCGCCGTCGAGCACATAGAGGACCGCCTCCAGATGCCGGTGCCGCCCGCTATGGTAACCTGGGGGCTCCTCAAATACCCGGGTAATGGCAACGCTTTTGGCCTTGAATCCATTTCGGGGGACAGCCAGGTATTTCCTGAAGAAGTGCTGGTTCTGGCTTCCAGGGCCGCTGTCGGATAGATCGGGATCCGACGGGGCGTCATCGAGATGGATTAAAACCCGCCGCCCATCCTTCAGATACTCCGATACTTGCCCGGGCATGGCAGCAATGGCTCCGGCGTCGTTCGGACCGCAGTCCTCGATCTGTTGGAGGCTGCCCAATTTCATAAAAACCTCCAACGGCAGGCACATGGCAGATACATACTGCGCGGGCTCGCTCCCGGTATTGAAATGCTGATGTTCCGCCCTGTAAGGAATCTGCAAAGTGGCTCCTTCGCGCCAGTCATACCGCATGTTGTCGATCATGCTGAACCCGCGGCCTCTGAGAATATGGATGGACTCCTCTCCGTGACTGTGCCGTCCCGTATGCCAGCCGACGGGGATCTCACCCTTCAGCACGACGCCTCCCATCGTCGGGAATCCCAGATCGTTCGACAGCATGAGCTTGACCTTGGCGTCTTGTCGCGTCCTGAGCCAGGGAATATCCCTATCGCGGGCGACCATCGGCGAGCGCTTGAACTCCTCTTGCAGTTGAGCGCCGACGGCCAACCATTGGTCATAAAATGTCGCCATGGTGTTTCCTCCTTCCCGTCAATGCCGGGCTGTGTTTTTATTCGATCTCGCAGAAATTCTTTACCGACCGACCGGTCGGTCTACACTTATCCTCGCGTTGGCGCTCTGTCAACGACCCTTGACAAATTTCTCGATCGGTACTACACGGCTAGAAGCCGTGATTTTTCGACCGCTCGGTAGAGAATCACCTCGACGATCAAAAGGAGGACAGCCATATGCGTGAGCCGGTTTATACTGTAGAGGTGCAGCCCGGAGATACTCCGGACGAGGCGAGCGTCCGGTTTTGGGAGCAACAGCGCAAGAGGTCACTCAACGGCCCGGTAGTGATCAAGGGAGACGAAACGCCCTGGTTTAAAGGCAAAATGACGTCAGGAGGATCCAGACCTTACTTGAACCCATATGCGTTTCCGGATACTCCGGTCCAGACCTGGTATGTTTTTGAACAGAAGCAGTACACCCATTCGGGAAAGCACATCCATCAGGGCGGCGTGGTCCTGTTCGTGCTGGAAGGCCGCGGGTATACTGTGATCGCGGGAGAACGTTATGACTGGGAGGCTGGAGATTTAATCATCCTTCCGATTCAACCCGGTGGAGTGGAACATCAACAATTCAACCTGGATCCGGATCGGCCATGCCGTCTCGTGGCCTTTCTTTACCAGCCGTTTTTTATGGAGCTTGGCAATTATTATACCCAGACCGGCCAGCCCGGCGCCACGAAGCTCGGGGGTTCGGAAAAATAGGAGGGAACAACGATGACGCTTTTGGACCAACTTTTTCAATTGCGGGACAAACAAAGGGAGATCTTTGCCAAAGGTCTCAGAGTCGTACACGGCAAGGAACGCCCACTGGAGCGGAACCGCAATGGCTACACGAAATGGTACATGCATCCGATGTTGGACGATACAGTAACGAAGGCCTTGATCGTCTTCGTGCAAGAGATTCCGCCCGGATCAAAAACCGGCAAACAAAAGACTCAAGGTGGCATGGTTCTCTACGTCCTCGAAGGTAGCGGAACCACGGTGCTCGACGAGGACAGGCATGAGTGGTCACAGGGAGACGTCATTAATATACCTCAGCGGGACAGAGGAGTGGTCGTGCAGCATCTTAATAACTCCTCCGACAAGGTTGCCCGGTTGCTTTCAGTTCAGCCGAACCTTGTCGATTGCCTGGGAGTGGACCGCGGTGCAGGGTTCGAACAAATAGAAGACGCCCCTGAGAAATGACTTGAGCCAGGGGAGAGCTTACGACTTGTGACGCAGCGGCTTGATGACCTCTTTCGCAAAGGCCTCGATAGCGCTGCTGCGCGGAGCGCCATCGACGCTATAAGGGCGGATATGGAGCTGATCAATACCTTGTTCGAAAAGGTCAACAACTTGTTCGCGGCAATCGGCTGCCGTACCCGCTATGGCAAATTCCGGCACTACTTCGTCAGGAATTGATTCCTGGTGAAGCGCCGTCGGATTCATATGCTCGTAATAGTTGTAGACCTCCTCTAGCTTCTTCTTGGCCGTCGCGGCTGCTTCGCTCATTTCCCAGGGGTAGCTCAAAAGAGTGCGAGCCACGTGAGGACGCACGGCGGCAAAGGCTTTCTTACGTTCAGGGGCAATAGCGACCGGCCTCATGAAGATTATCTGAAACCTCGCGCTGGGGAGCGTTCTTTCCTTGAGTCCCGCCTGGATATAACCGATGGCGTTTTGCAGGATGGAACCTGACCGCCCTGTAGAAAAAATAACACCGTCGGCGATCCTGCCGCCCAGTCGGAGACTCTTCGGTCCGCGAGCGGCCACAACGATGGGGGGGCATTTTTCGGGAGCACCGAAACTCAGCCGGACCTCCCCTTTGGCGGCTCCCACCGGCCTTCCAAAGCACAGGTCTCTTACATCGCTCACAAACCGCTCCAGGGTGGCAAGATTTGCGGGTTTCAGACCCAATGTTCTTACCGAGCTGTCGCCGGTCCCCACTCCCAGAACGGCCCTCCCACCAGAGAGCTCTTGCAGTGTAGTGATGGCGCTCGCCGTTACAACCGGGAGCCGTGTGATAGGATTCGTTACTCCCGTCCCCAGTAAGACCCGCGAGGTGACCTTGGCTGCCGCTCCTAACAGAACGTACATTTCGCGCCAGATCATCTGGGAATCTCCTAGCCAAACCGCATCGTAACCCAGCTGCTCTCCAAGTTGGATCTCTGCCAGAATCGTGTTGGCGTCATAGTACTCATGAAGCTCCAGGCCAAAAAACAGCTTTCCCATAAACAGGTCTCCCTATTGCCTTTTACTTGCTGGAGGAATGACCCGATCCAACGTGCGATCCACCTCAAGCTTCCGGCGACACTTTGGCGCCACGCCTACTCAAATGTATTCTCCGCCGTCCACTCGGATTACTTCTCCGGTGACGTACCTGGCCCCTTCGCTGCACAGAAAAGCAACCACCGCTGCCACGTCATCAGGTGTGCCGAACCGTCCCAAGACGGTTTCTTTCAACGCGCCCTCCTTTACTTGAAGCGGAAGATTTTCCGTCATTCGTGTCTGGATGTAACCGGGGGCCACGGCATTGACATTGACTTGATATTTTCCAAGCTCCTTGGCCAACGTCTTGGTCAGCCCGATCACCCCTGCCTTGGCCGCTGAATAGTTTGCCAAACCCCATTGTCCTCTTAATCCGTTAACGGACGAGATGTTGACGATTTTGCCGCTCCGTTGTTCTCTGAAAACGGTGGCGACCGCACGCGAGTAGTTGAAGGCCCCCTTGAGATTGACAGCGATGACTCGATCCCATTCGTCTTCCGTCATTTTCCAGATGACATGATCCGCAGCGATACCCGCATTGTTGATTAGAATGTCGAGATGACCAAAGCTGGCGACGACTTCCGACACCACCTCTTGGGCGCGCTTGAAGTTGGTCACATCCGCCTGGAAAAAAGAAGCCTTTCCTCCAGGAGCAACGGTTTTCAAGAGACCGACTGTCTCCTCGTTAGGTTCCAGATCGCAAATCGCTATCGCCGCGCCATATTGAGCCAGCTTCGACCCAATGGCAGCACCGATGCCGCGCGATCCTCCGGTGATAAGCGCTACTTTTTCTGTCAGATTCATAGTGCAGATTACCCCAAAAAGGTAGATAAAATTGGAATCGTACCACGATTCTGGCCTCGCCTCTACTCTCCGCGAACTAGACCTTACACAAGCGTGATTTTTTTAGGAAGAAGGTGAGTAGATACTCGAAATGCCCGCCAGTAGTGGTTACC
>JACQUW010000116.1 GCA_016210115.1 Deltaproteobacteria bacterium
ATTGGGCTCCGCAGGCTCGGAGACTCGCTTGATGGCTTCGCCGGCGAGCTCTCGATCCTGGCTCCGAACCGCTAAATCCCCCAGTGAAAGAAACCCGACAAGTCGTTTATCTCGATTAAGAATGGGAAGCCGGCGGATCTGTCTTTGCTCCATCAGCGCAGCCGCTTCCTCAACATCTTGATCCTCGTAGCACCAAATCGCCTCGGGGGTCATCACATCACGCGCGCATGTTTTCTCTGGGTGCAACCCTTTAGCCGTAGCCCGGACGGTCATATCGCGATCGGTAAGCATTCCGACGAGCCGCTCGCCGTCGCAAACAGGAAGCAAACCGATATCGAGTTTTTCCATGAGTTCCGCGGCGTCTCTTAACGAAGCGTCGGGATCAACTACCTGCACATCGCGGGTCATTATGTCTCTTATCTGCATAACAGCTTTCCTCCTTTTAGTTAGGCCCTTAGGCTTGTCGCCATGGCAAACCGGGCCATCTGTCTCTAGAGGATCCGAAAAGCAAACGTCCTTTGCTCTTTTTAGGACCAGTTGCAATAGGCCTCTGTTGCCTCAGAATGACGCAGCCACAGATTGATGACGCAAAAGACATACCACCAGAGCATGCACGGGTTTTGGGTTTCGATTTCGCAGTTGCGGCTGGAAATTAGCGGCTTATCCTGTCGTAAGCCAGGACCGTGAAAATAATCATCGGGTGAACGCCGGGGGAAAGCTCTGGAATTCCATGTAGGGCGCGGCCTCCAGCATGGAGGGATTTCAAGACATCCCGTTTTGTTGTTGGACTGATTTTATCAGGCTGGAGAAGCAAAAAAGAGGGTAGGAGCGGCGCCGGTAGGAGAGTTGCCAGGCCTGAGATTTTTGCCCGCGCCTTGAATGTTCGCCGCCGCGCTAACCCGGCGAGGTTTTTACGTTCCGGTTGGCGCGATTCTTCGATCCTCGGGCGGAAGCAGTATTTTTTCCCTTCTCGGGTACGACATCCTCAGTGTCGGTGTCGGCCTTGCCGTTTTTCAAATCCTCTCTGGCCGAAGCGGCGAGTTTCTTATATTTTTTTCTGATTTTCTCAATCGCTTGGTCATCCAGCTCTTCGAGATCCAACAGAGCTTTGTGCGCGCCCTCAACAGCGCGAATCAACTCGTCGAGCTTGACCTGCATCGCGCCAGTATCGCGATTTTGCGTGTTCTGTATGATAAAGACCATGAGAAAGGTGATGATCGTTGTTCCGGTATTGATTATCAGTTGCCAGGTGTCACTAAAGCCGAAGACCGGACCTGTCACACCCCATAAGACGATGATGACGATGGCCGCCGTGAACACCGCAGGGTGTCCGGTCTTGTGGGAAGCCCATTTCGCAAAGCTGTTAAACCAGGACTCGCGCTTTTTCGTCTTCATGGACTGCCAGTACGCAACTATTTTCCACCTTGCTTGGTCGGTGCGGATCGATCACTGTCTGCGGAAACGCCCAGCCCCCGCAGGGCCTTAAGAACATCATCGAGATTGACGCGCTGCGGCCCCGTCATATTTTCCTCCTCGGCCACTTGTAATTCTCGGGCGTCGTATTCCCAGCGCTTGAGGATCTCGATTTTTTGCTCGCGTGAAAGATCCTCCCTTTGAAGAAGTTCTGCCGGTGTCTTGAACACCTGCTCCGGATCGACCAGAGTTTTTTCAAAATCAACCATTTACCTGCCTCCGAATTCCAGCCTTGTTCTCCGGCTCAAAATGACAAAGCGGAAGGCTTATCGCGTGTTGGCGGGTCGCCCCCCGCCGAGAGTTAAAGAGCCCCTAAGCAGCCGGTCGTACAGCCGCCGTGCTGGTAAGACATCGATTGACCACATCCCAGTCGATATTGGAAAAAAAAGCGTCGATGTACTTGCTGCGCTCGGAGGGCTTATAGTCAAGAAGAAACGCATGCTCCCAAACGTCCATCACCAGGACAGGCTTGAAACCGGACGGTACCCCCTGCTGGTGGAGCTCGATCCAGTGGTTCGAAAGCTGCCCGGTCATCGGATCCTGATAAAGAACCGCCCAGCCCACGCCCCGCATTCCGCCTACGGCCACGAAATCGCGCTTCCAGTCTTCAAAAGTACCGAAATTCGCCTCCAGAGCCCGCCTGAGATCGGCGGAGGGGCTTTCTTTGCCTTTGGGCGCCAGGTTGCCGAAGTAATATTCGTGGAGAACCATGCCCCCATATTCGAAACCGAGATGGCGTTTAAGCTCCGAATAAGCCGGGTTTGTCGCCAAAGCCTGTTTCTTGTGACTCATCTCCAGAAGCTGTTCGGTCAAGAGATTAGTGTTTTTGACGTATCCATCATATAGACCAAAATGCATCTCTAACGTCCGGTCTGAGATTCCTTGGAGCCCGGAGAGATTAAAATCCCTGCTTTTATAGGCATGCTGTTCCATTCTACTTCTCCTTTGACATTAGTTTTTTCCGCAACGGCAATCAGCGTGTTCTCCCTAAGCTCCTGGGATGCGGCGCGCTCGAGCTGATGCTTTGGAAGTCGAGACACTAATGGGATTCGTAAATAGCGTCGAATTTGGCAGAAGAATTGTTTTTTCCTCGGCGTGTAAGGTCGTGTAGCGCAGATCGATCTCAGAGACGATGCCGTCGAGTCCCGCGACTCCGATATGATCACCGCGGCGGAAAGGATGATAGGCAAGAATCAGTATTCCCGAGAGCATATTCGAGATGATGTCCTTGAGAGCAAATCCTAAAGCAAAACCGGTCAAGCCTAACCCGGCCACGAGGGCAGAGACATTGATTCCCATCGTGCCGAGCGCCGTGACTGCGCCAAAAACAATCACTGCCATTCTGGCCGTTTTCGCGACCAGATCCAGCACGTCCTGAGGCTGACCCCTTTGCTGATTCACATGCCGGATTATCTTTTCGAGAATCACGGCTCCTATACAAGAGGCAATGAAAAGGAGCACGCTCGCTCCGATTTGAGGGCAAGAAGCACGAGCTTCTCGATTAGCTTTGGAAATGCTTCCACCATTCGATTGATCTAAAAACGCTAAATGGGCCCGGCTGGCCGCCGCCCTGCTTCCTTTACTTGTGATCGTCTAGAATTATGTAGATTTCCCGCTTCGGCGACTGAGTCAGGAGGCTGGACATCTTCTTTGTCCAAAGCTGAAACTCAGGGTTTTCTGTTAACTTTGTGATCTCCGCCTCCAGGTCAGCCAGATCCGACGCTTCTTGCTCGAAGACTACGTCCGGGGCGCCTGACGATGCGAAGTGAGTATGCAAAACCCTGGACTTTATGCCTCCGACACTGGCGACCATTTGGGCGAGCCTTATCAGTTCCTTTTCCAGCTGCCCGGTTTTTCCCGGGACGGCGTGGAATGTAAAGCGGGAGAGACAGCTCATTTCTTGTCTCCAATGCTTAGTCCGGACTACTTTAGTCAAAACAGGCAGCGCTCAACACCGCGATGGCGGGCGTCCCGGCGGTTACTTTCTTCTCGGGTGCTCGCCGTGCCCTCCATCCCCTTTGAGGCTGCTACTGCGCATTTCTTCCTGCCCGGCTTCAGCAGCTCTCACGAGTCGCGGTTTTGTGCCTCTGCCCCGTTCGTACCAGCTTCGCACGATTTCACCGGCCGTATCGCGTCCCCCTAAACCGAATGAAAGCCCCAGTGCCAGCGCGAGCGCGCCTACAAAGCCCATGAAGAGTGTGTTGACCAGGGCAGTGGCCACGCCGATCTGGTTAACTGCGACGACGATGCCAAACGCCCATACCGATATCCGGGCGACCGTCGCGATGAATTCAGCGCTGCCAAATCCCGCCTGCGCAGTCGCTCCGCGGACGAGCCTTGCGAACGCGTTGGCAGCCAACCCGGCGATGACCAGAATAACCAGCGCCACGACCAGATTCGGCAGCCAGAGCAAAAGCTGATGCAGCACTTGGGAAACAGCCGGCAAACCGAGCGCGTCAAATGCCACGATCAGCGCCAAAAGCCGGACAAACCATCTTGTGGTTTCGCCGATGATTCCGGCAGAATCGCACCTGACTCCCATCCGCTCTATGAAACCGCTGAAGCCGGATCTTTGCGCCAGATCATTGAAGTTTATCTTGCGGAGGACGACAGTAACCGCCCTCGCAATCAGACCAGCGATGAACCATCCGATGACAAGAATAATGACGAAGCCGATTATTTTGGGAATCGCTCCCAATATCAGCATTAAAGCTCCGGTCATGGAGGTCATGATCGCCTCGCCCCAATCGTTAATAGCTTCCATGGGTCCGTTCGGTACCATATAAAGCCCTCCCGTAAAATCTCTCGTACGTCTTTTTCTGTCCTGCGGATGCCGATAATGATGCCCGCGAATACGCAGCAGGGAAAAACTGCCAGACGCTGGAATTTACGACGTTCGAGAAACCTGGAGATTATTGACAACCCTTTTGACGCCTTGAACGCGCCGTGCAAGCTCCTCCGCGCGCGCTTTTTCCCGCGGGTTCTCGACGCTCCCGTTCAAGTAAACCACTCCTCTGTCGGTGTCCACATCCACCCGAACCAGATTCGAGGCTTTTTCCGAAACGAGCTGAGATTTGACCGAAGCGGTAATAGCGGCGTCATCGATATTTTGTCCCGCCGTTTTTCCGGTCATCGCCTGGCAACCCGCCAGCGCTAGGACTAAAAACATCATCGCCAATCTCTTTGTCAGCCGTTCCATCCTTTTTGCCTCCCGGTCGCACTAAATTGACAATGAAAGAGAGCAAGCTATGTGCCAGACAATTTTGACGGCTCCGTTCATCATGTCTCACATAGTTCATACTCATTCTTACCGGTTTCCATCTAAGAATGGTGTCGGGCGGAAAAACTCCTGCATCGATGGAGGGGAGGTCCTACAGGTCCATTCGAACGTGACCCGGGATTTTACCTGACGGATGATCCGTTGCGCGCGAGCATTCGGATCTTCTCTTGCGACGAGCCGGAAACGGTATCTCAACCCGCTCCCTTATATATATTCAAGGACTATTCAAGGACGAAATGAAGGACGCATCCGGGGCCGCGACCTGTCACAGAAATAAGCCAAACAAGCGAGCACACGCACATCGGGCATTTACCCACATCCAGTCACAGCGCGCGGTAGTTAAAATCATGGCATGAGGGTTGCTGGTAGATTGTTTGAGTTCGTCAGCATGCGCGATCAACGAACCAATCATTAGGAACATAATAGGAAGATCATTAGGAACATAATAGGAAGGAGGTGTCATTATGCTTAGTTGGGCTGTCACTTTTTTAATCGTGGGCCTTATCGCTGGAATCCTGGGATTCACAGGAATTGCCGGCACCGCCACGCAGATTGCCTGGATACTCTTCGTTGTTTTCATGGTTTTATTCCTCGTCAGCTTGTTTGTGGGTCGCACGCGGCCTCCGGTGTGATGAAGAGGTAATTACGGGGAGCAGCGATTGGAGCAAACATAAAAGAATAGAAGGTGGGACACTTTTCAAAAGGAGGACCCAAAAGGAGGAGAATTCCATGAGTGCAAAAAGGGTTAAATTTTTACTGGCGTTGGGTCTCGTTGGAGCCCTCGGTCTTGCATCAAGCGCGACGGCGCAAGATCGAGATCGTTCTTCAAGAGAAGGACCCGGTTATGGCGAGAGCCGGGAGAGGACCGATGCTTCCCGTTACAGCGAGAGAGCGAGAAAGAGCGACTGGGAGCGAGGGAAACAAGAACTGGCTCGAGCTTTGAAGATGGGAGAAGAGAAGAATTTCTATCGCCGGGAACTTGAAAAGATGGGTTACCAGATTACCGCAACGAATTACGACAAGGCTGACTACGTGGAATACGAAGTGGTAAAGGGTGACCAGACGTGGGAAGTCCAGATTGACTTAGACAAAGACAGCCATAAGGCAAAAAAGGTGGAGATCTCCACGAACATGTGGCAGGCCGAGAACACTGATCGGGCGCTGAAGGGGAAGAAAGCCAGCAGCCGGCAAACCACGAGAGGGAACGTCCGGTATAGCGACCGAGATCGCAGCAAAGACTGGGACAGAGGGAAGGATGAGTTGGCGCGGGTTTTAAAAACCGGTGAGGAGCGGGATTCATACCGCCGGCAACTGGAAAAGATGGGTTATCAGATTACCTCAGTGAACTCGGATAAGCCGGACTACGTGGAGTATGAAGTCGTGAAAGGGGATCAAACTTACGAGATCCAAATCGACTTCGATAAGAATAGCCGCAAGGCAAACAAGGTGGACGTGACAACGAACATGTGGAAAGCCGAGGCGACGGAGCGGGCGTTAGCTTCAAAGGAAGATAAACGCAAGGTCAGCGCTCCGGAATCGCGACACGAGTCCCGACCTGAGTCCAGACGCTAACTACCGAGAGACTCATTTATGTTAAGGGGCTTTATCTTGTGGCTGTTGGGAATCCCGGTAAGCGTCATATTTGTACTCTGGTTACTGGGGTTTCTAAGTTAGCCTTAGGTTAAGGAGGTGTTTTCGATGAAAAAGCTTCTGCTGTTGCTGACGCTGGCGAGCGCCACCCAGTGGGGATGTGAGTTCCTGGGAGGAGCGGCTGTAGGAACGCTGGCAACCGGCGCGGGTTATGAGATCAACGCCAAGCGTCAAATGGATAGGCTCGATGAAGATCTCAGGAACGAGAGGATATCACGACGCGAATATGAGGCACGAAAACGGCAGATAGAGGCGGGTTCAATCATCTACTGAGCCACCTCTGTTCTGTCGCTCCAGAGCGGCGAGGCCGTTCCGCCCAACAAACGGCCTCAAATGCTGCCCTGGCAACGGGAAACCGGGGGAAGAACAGAAGTTCATCCCCCGGTTTTTTGCGTCAACTTCAATTTCGACTCCCCCGGAAAATATCAGTCGAATTTACGGCTTACATCGCACTTCGCTCAACGCGGTTGGAGATATTTTTTATCTATATATCCCGGCGGATTTCCATGCTTCGACTGCACCTTTAACCAATCGCCCGTGCTCCCAACCACCTGAACCTTCGTGTCCTTCGGAATCTTGGCAATTATTTCGTAGCTGGTTCCCGGGCCTTTCCGTACGTTTACATCAGCGGTTGTGGTGTAGGAACCTTGAACGGGTGCTTCAGATTTGGCGGGTGCTTCAGATTTTGCGGATTGCTCTTGCACCCGGCGGGCATATCTCTCGCTGATGTATCCGGGCGGATTGCCATGTTTGGATTGAACTTTCAACCATTCCCCCTCCTTCCCCACTACCCTCACCTTGACCCCCTGTGGGATCTTCGCAACGATTTTGTGGTTCGTCCCGGGTCCATTTCTGACGTTAACATCGGCTGTGGTGACGTAGGTATCCTCTATTTGGCCGGCCTGGCCGAGTCCAGCCAGGGCCAGGAAGAGGAACCCTGTTAGCGCCAGCGTCAAGCAAGTTTCCAGATAGCGCAGTCTCTCCTTCATACGCACCTCCTGAGTCGCTCGTGTTAGTTTCGGCAAGATTATCGCTCAAATTTCCGGTTATTCAATAATCCTGCACTAGAATTTGGGGGATATTTGCCCATCAGAGCCCGTCGCGCAGCCGGTGCCCAGGGCTGGCTCCCTGAAGGAGAAAATCGGACTTTCGGCGTAAAATAAGCGAGGTTTTTACTTGACAAGAATACCCGTTTGCGGCTAAAAGGGGACCTACAAAATTGCGGGAGGGAGAAATGAGAAAACACAAGCTGCTAACATGGTTGGTTTCTCTCCTATTTCTGGGTGGTTGTGCCCAGATGACCTATAAGCAGAGGGCTGCCGTAACAGGCGCTGCCATCTGTGGAGCGATAGGAGCTGGCGCCGGGGCAGGTATCGCACACCAGGGGATAAGTGGAGATCACAGGCCAGAGGGCGCAGGAGCTGCTATAGGCGCTGTGACCGGCGCATTACTCTGTGGCTCGCTGGCTTACCTATTTGCCCAGGAGCCGGCAGCTCCACCACCGAAACCGGCGCCACCCCCGCCACCAAAGCCAGCACCGCCGCCACCGCCAAAGCCAGCACCGCCGCCGCCACCACCGGCGCCGCCTGCACCACCGAAGCCAACACGTCCGCCTCCTCCACCACCGCCCCCGCCCGCCCGGCCAGCGCCTAGAGTCGAGAGGACGATTATTCTCGACAACGTACTGTTTGACTTCGACAAGTCGGCCATCAAGCCGGATGGGGCGAAGATCCTGGACCGTCTAGTGGTGTTCTTAAAGGAAAATCCCGATAAGAACGTGACCTTCGAAGGCCATACGGATTGGATCGGAACCGAGAAGTATAACCAGGGGCTGTCCGAGAGACGGGCCGCTTCAGCCAAAAATTACATTGCAAAGAAGGGCATAGATCCGAAGAGAATTACGACCCGCGGTTTTGGCGAAACTAAGCCTATCGCCGACAACAAGACAAAAGAGGGACGAGCCAAGAATCGCCGCGTCGAGGCTAAAGTCCAGTAAACGTCCGGGAGCGACAGATGAAAGTTAAAAGGCATCTTCAAGCAGTCCTTTTGATCTCTCTGTTGCTCCCTTTTTCCCGGGCAGGCGCGCAGGAATTCAAAAAATGGCAGCCCAAACTGATGGAGTTTAAACAGTGGTTGGATTCCGTTGGAGGGGCGGGCGAGCGCCTTTGGCTCAGGCTGGATTCCAAGAGTAGACCTCACAGAGTTTATGTGGGAGAAGACTTCGACAAAGCCGATGAGAGCTTGAAAGAGCGGCTGATCGAAGTCTTCTCGCACCACCTCGCTGGCCACCCGGAAAAATTCATGCTGATCGATATCTTCGACGCGCGGACAGGAGCGCAGATCGGAGAATTTGGCTGGGGCGGTTTTAAGCTATTCTCTAATTATCTGCAGGCATTGAAACAACTCAAGGAACCCAAGGAAAACAAAATAGGCCCGCCTCTTTCCGATTCGCCTTCCCTCGTTTCTGATAATCTGCCCCGAACTTCCCGCTAACTTGCGAGCACTCCCTTCGTTCTCCCCAAAACGAGAGTCGAGCAACAATTCAGGCATGGGCCCTGATCGAGGAACGGCCGGGAAGGACGCCGATGTGTTGTAGAGAACCTCGCCAAATTCCCAGTGGTCTTGAGGGAATCAGAAATCAGAACAGCCATGGCGGAGAAGGGAGGGAGTCGAACCCTCCGGGGACCTTACGACCCCCAGACTGGTTTTGAAGACCAGCGGCACCACCGGGCACCTTCCTTCTCCACTTGGAAAATCAACCACTTGCGCGGGAAGTTCGTTGGCCGCAATCATTTTGTCTACCATCTGTGTTGCCATTTTGAAAGGGTCCCGTCCCGAAGGCAGCCGCCACGTCCTCGGCCTGTAAACCGATATAACGCTGGCTCTTCACCATCGGTGGTTGCCTGAGTCTTCAGTCTCCCGCCTTCCGGCTTTATGACGCCAACTTTCGGGTCAATCATATCAGCTGTGAGCCGCAAAATATCCCCTTCGCTCAAGCAAGTCTCTTTAGCGAACTCCGCAAGCCTCGCTAGCCACTTCGGATAAACGGCAAGAACCTTTCCCTGCTCCTCAATGCTTAACGCCCTACCGCGGCGCTTTACGCGCACCATCAACCCCTCGAAGGATGGAGCAGCCGCCTGCGAAATCTTCCCACTCGAACCTGTCATTTTCGCTTCCGTATCTCTTCAACCAGCCCCCTATGCTTCCGAAGTATTCATGTGAACGACCCTTGGTTTCGAGAAACTTACGGAACCATGCATGATGGTCTCCGTGATTTGGTATTGGGATCTCCACGAACCGGTCAGAGTCTGTCACAATGGAATTCAGTCGATGTATTCAGGTAAACATCCACGTCTCCAGAATCGATTTTGATAGTGTTCTCTTTTTGCATCCCCATTACCCTCCACGGCGTCTTTAAGGTCGCTTGAGACAATCTTACCGAAGCGGCAGGTGGCGGGCCACGAATAAGCATAACCCGATGATACCCAGCTTGATAATGGCTGTCAAGTTTAATCTTTGGGAGTCTTTTTTCGCTGGTAGGGGTAGCCGTCGAGGGCCTTTTTGGGGATAAGCCAGGCTTCCTTTACTTGGATTTGGGTGATTTCGATTTTCCCCCGTTTCGCCGGGAGTCTCTTTTTCTTTATGGCGTCGTGTACGGCTGCGCGGGTGATTCCTAGCTTCTCAGCCGCTTCAGTGATTGTGTAATGAGTTTTTCGGCGGGAGTTTTTCATCAACAAAACATTGTACCATGATTCACGCCTGTCTAGAAGAATTTTTCTAACGAGAATAATTCCTGATAGAAATTATTTTCTAAAAAGTGGGCCAGATGGCGGA
>JACQUW010000113.1 GCA_016210115.1 Deltaproteobacteria bacterium
CCTTAGCAGGCTGCTGAATAAAGACTCATATGCTTCGTTGCGCTCAATCGCCTCGCTACAACGTACTGCCTAAGTACGCCTCCGCTCGTCGATTTTTCGCGCCTGCCTGTGCCGGCACGGCAGACAGGCGCCTCGCCTCTGAGATTTTTTTGAGCAGCCTGCTAACAGAGTTTTTCAGCATCCAGTTAGGTAAAATTTCCGGAGGCACAGATGAAATTCCATGAAGAGCCTTCTCCAAATTATCGGGATCTCAGGGGCTGGTTGGAAAGAGTGGAGCGCTCAGGCGAGCTGAAAATCGTGCGCGGCACTGATTGGGATCTGGAAATGGCGGGGCTTGCCGAGATTGTTTCCCGCGAAGCGAAAGGGACCGCGCCTGCTCTCCTCTTCGATCAGATAAAGGGAGTTCCGGAAGGATATCGGGCGCTCTTTCTTCAACTCGACTCTGTCGGCCGTCTTGCTCTGACATTGGGGTTAAACCTGGATCGGCCTGATAAGACGAGCTGTGTCAAAGCCTGCCGCGATAGGCTCGCTGCCTTGGAATTGCAGTCCCCCCGGTTCGTCGAGCGGGGCGCCGTGCAGGAAAATTTTGCGCGGGGGGATGAAATTGACTTGTTTCGGTTTCCTTTGCCCAAGCACCACGAGCTCGATGGCGGCAGATATTTCGGAACGGCTCACTGCGTTATCACGCAGGATCCCGACACGGGATGGGTCAATCTGGGAACCTATCGCTGCATGGTTTTCGATAAGAAATCGGTTGGGTTGCACATGAGCCCCGGCAGGCACGGGCGCACGATGCGGGATAAGTGCTTCGAGCGTTCCCAGCCTTTTAAAGTTGCCGTGGCGGTGGGCGTTGATCCTGCTCTCTTTCTATCCAGCACCATGGCCGTGCCGGCCGGCGTTTCGGAATATGCCTTTGCCGGCGGGCTCAAGGGCAGTCCCATCGAGGTGCTTGAAGGGCCTTACACAAAGCTGCCCATTCCGGCGCACGCCGAGATCGTTATCGAAGGAGAATGCGTACCGGGTGAGACTCGTGAGGAAGGGCCTTTTGGCGAGTGGGCGGGATATTACGCCAACTGCGGTCTCACTCCGGTGCCTGAGCCGGTGATCAACGTCAAGAATTTGCTCTATCGAAACAATCCTATTCTCACGTGCGCGCAACCCGCAAGGCCTCCGGGCTACAATTTCGCCTTCTGCGTTTTCCGCTCCGCGATGATCTGGGACGAGATCGAGAAGGCCGGCGTCCCGGATGTGCGCGGTGTCTGGTGCCACGAAGCCGGCGGGAGCAGGCTCTTTAATGTGGTCTCCATCAAGCAGCGCTACCCGGGCCATTCCCGGCAGGCTGGGATGATCGCTTCGCAGTGCGCCTCCGGAGTTTACATCGGGAGATATACTGTCGTCGTCGATGATGATATCGAGCCAACTAACCTTGCAGACGTTGTCTGGGCGATTGCCACGCGCGCGGATCCCGAGAGCGCAATAGAAATTGTTCGCCGCTGTCGCAGCAGCTCCGCTGATCCAGCCATTTCTCCCGACCTCAAAGGGACCAGCGCCAATCCGGCGGCTGTTTTTACATCGAAGGCCGTGATCGATGCTTGCCGGCCCTACGAATGGAAGGATCGCGCTTACCCTGTGGTCGAAGTGAGTCCCGAGCTGCGGAAGCAACTCCTGGCGAAATGGGGTGACGAATTCAAGGGAGTGCTCTGAAATGTTTGCAAGCTCGCGATAGATCACGCATGCATTGTTATTTTGTCTTAATAGCGCAGGTTTTTGCCTATCTCCTTTTTCTGCTCTTTCCTCTTGCCCCAATTCATAGCCTTCTGGCCGAAGAGAAAGTTCTCATTGCCTATGGCGGCCACAATGAGACCGTCGTCCCCATGTGGCTGGCAGTTGAAAAGGGCCTTTTCAAAAGACACGGGCTCGAAGTGAGAATGCTGCAGGTCCGCAGCGGCCAAATAATTATGTCGACATTAGCCTCCGGCGGCGTTCAGGCCGTATGGCCGGCGCCTTCGAGCGTTCTCAATGCGGCCGCCGGGGGACTGAAAATCCAGTGCGTGGCTTCCGGGAGCAACAAAATACCCCGGGAGTTAGTGGTGCAAAAAGAGATCAGGTCCATCGATGACCTTCGCGGCAAGATCTTTGGCGTGCAGAGTATCGGGGGAGGAATGTGGTTGCGGGCGATGATCGTCTTGGAAAGTCTCGGCGTGAATCCGGAAAAGCACGCGTTGAAATTGAGAGTCGTTGGCGAAGACGCAACCATTACTCAGGCGCTCATAACCGGGAACATTGACGCGGCGATATTGCCATATAGCTTCAGCAGTCTGGTGAAAAGAGCCGGACTGCGCTCCCTGGCTGATACCGCGGACCTTAAGGCTGCATTTCAGGGATCCACCCTGTGCCTTCAAAAAAGCACGACTGAAAGCTCCCCTGATCTCGTCCAGCGCCTGGTGAAAGGTCTAGCCGAAGCGCTCGCTTTGGTACTGGACCCCTCCCATAAACCTGACGTAATGGAGATTATCAGAAGGAATCTCAGGTTCTCGAAAGCTGAGGACATGGAAGCCTCTTACAAAGTGCTGCGGCTGATGACCACTCTTGATGTGGCTCCCAACGTCGACGCATGGAGAGCAATGCAGAGGCTTGTCTCGCGTCTGAATGCGAAAGTCGGGCAGGTGGAGTTGGATCAGGTGCTGAACGGTACTTATGTGCGCAGTCTGGAAGAGAGTGGTTTTTTGCCCGACGTGAGAAAAAGGTTGCAGCGTTAGGCAGAGTTGCGCCAAGCAGGCGGATCCGAAAGCAAGAGGAAATAGGACGATGATGCACGGTGGACAGGCGCTTGTGAAGATTTTTGAGCGGGCGGGCATCGATTACATTTTTTCTTCTCCCGGTACCGAGTGGCCGCCGGTTTGGGAAGCGCTCGCTCAATCGAAGGAAAAGGGTATTGACCGGCCGAAATATATCAATTGCCGTCACGAAGCTCTGGCTGTCGGCATGGCCGCAAGTTATGCCAAGGTTACCGGCAAAACCCAGGTCGTCCTGTTACACGCCGCTGTGGGGCCCCTGAACGGCGCAATGATGCTTCGCGCCGCCTACCAGGAGCGGGTGCCGATGGTGGTCTGTGCCGGTGAAAGCGCGACGTTCGGAGAGGATAGGCGACTGATCGATCCCGGCGCTCAGTGGCTGCATAGCCTTTCTGACCTCGGAGGACCGGCCGATATTCTCAGGCGCTGTGTAAAATGGAGCGAGCGGGTCATGTCACCATCACTGCTCGTTTCGAGTCTTCAACGCGCGCTGCACATCGCCGAAGAGCCTCCCGCCGGGCCGGTTCTTCTCGGTCTGCCGTTCGAATGGATGATGGAGGAGGTTCAGCTGGCCGACGCCATAAGGGGCGACCAGGTCGTTCGCGCTCAGGAACTCGACGATCAAACAATTCAAAGCGCGCTAAAGCTCCTTCTCGATGCGCAACATCCGGTCGTTCTCACCGAATCCGTCGGTCGAGACGTTCGCGCCGTCCCTCGCCTCGTGGAGCTTTGCGAGTTATTGGCAATTCCGGTGATGGAATCCCAGCGGCCCGCTTTTTTTAACTTTCCGCGCGCCCATCCTCTCTATCTCCCTTACGATCGGAAAGAGCTTGAAACTGCGGATCTGATCCTGATAGCCGAAGCCGTTGTTCCCTGGTACCCGGCCGGAAACGGCCCCGGTCGAAACGCCAAAGTAGTCCTGATCGCGGATGAATTTCCGAATTCGCGCTTGCCGTTCTGGGGTTACGATGTCGATCTCGCGTTGGTCGCCCCGCCGGCGCTTACTTTAGAAAAACTAATTGCCGCCGCGCGAAGTTCGAAACAGTTCGCCGCAAACCAGCCTGCCTACAAGGAGCGTTTTTTGCGGATTCAGCAGCGGCGCGAGCCTGGCGAGGATGCGCTTCAGAATGAGGCGGACAAGCACGCAAACGATAAGCCCATAGACCCCCGTTGGCTTTGTCGGGTTCTCGACCGGACTATTCCGGAGGAGGCGATCATTGTCGAAGAAACAACCGTATACCGGACGCTCATCCAGCGCATGATCCGGCGCACCCGGCCGATGTCTTATATCGCCCGGATCACCGGGGGACTGGGAGTCGGATTGTCCTATGCGTTGGGCGCGAAGCTCGCCGTGGGACAAACCCCCGTCTTTGCGCTTTTGGGAGATGGAGCTTTTCATTACAACCCGGTGCCTGCGTGTCTCGGACTTTCGCAAGAATATGAACTCCCGATTATCGTGGTCCTGTTTAACAACCAGCGATACCTCTCGATGGAGCAAGGTTTATTGAAATACTTTCCAGCGGGAGTAGCCAGGACGTCGGGGGTTCACTTCGGCGCGCCCATCAGTCCCATTCCGGACTATCGTTTCTTTGCAGAGGTTTACGGCGGCTACGGGACCAGAGTGGCATCTCCTGATGAAATTCAACCCGCGATCGAACAAGCGGCAGAGAACGCTGAGGGGGGACGATTCGCTTTGATCGATGTTGTGCTGAACGATTACAGCCCGCGCTGAAGAAGAGTGAACTGATCATGAAGCCACTTTGGATTTTATGTGCGGCGCTTCTTTTATTGAGTCGTTCCGTGGTTCTCTGTTCGGCCCAGGAACCGAGGCCAGCAAAAAGTGGGGAGGAGCAAAAGGTCATTCTCTACAGCGTCATGACGGCGCCCGATATGCAGAGAATCATCGAGCGATTCCGCAAGAAGTATCCTTCGCTGGACGTGGAGTCTTATCGCTCGTCTGGCGAGCGGCTGATACAGAGAATTGTCACCGAGATCCGCGCGGGACGCTACCTGGCAGATGTCTATATCATTAGCGGGCTTCAGATGTGGCTGCTTAAAGAGGAAGGTCACCTCCTTCCTTACCTTTCGCCGCAAAGGGAAGGCGTGGGAAAATCCTTCAAGGACGAGGCGGGATATTGGACCGGGTTTTTTTACAATTTGGAGGTCATCGGCTACAACACGAAACTCGCCGCGCCTTATGAACTGCCCAAGAGGTGGGAAGATCTTTTGGACCAGCGGTGGAAGGGAAGGATGGCCCTGGAAAGCGAGGATATTCCATGGTTCACCTCGGTGCTCCAGATTATGGGGGAAGATCAAGGAAAGCAATTCGCCCGACGACTGGCCAAGCAGCAACTCCAGATACGGACCGGACACACGTTGATCTCTCAACTTTTGGCCGCAGGCGAAGTAGCTCTGGCGCCTACCGTGCGGGTAAACGCGGCCGAGAGTCTCAAACGGAAAGGCGCGAGCCTGGATTGGACGGTCATAGAGCCCCTGGCTCCCAATCCCCCCATCTCAGTCGCTATGGCCAAGAGTGGTCCCCATCCGAATTCCGCGCGGTTGTTTATTGACTTTATTCTTTCCCGGGAGGGGCAGACCATCGTCCGGGAAGTTAACCGCAATCCGACTCGCCTCGATGTCGAACAGCCGGTCCCCCGAGCAAGCAAGGTCAAGTTGTTCGAAATGAACTGGGAGAGAGTCACCAAAAACTACAGCCGGTACGTAAGGGAGTTTAACGAGATTTTCGGCCAGGCTCATTAGGTCAGACTACAATGCACTGGATACCGTTGCCGCAAAAATTAAAAAAGATTCACGCGAAAGATCCGCCTAGACTCGTTATTAGAACTTGGTAAAGGGGAGCATGCTTCAGGTCCTCGCGACCGCTTCGGCTATCCTTCTGATCCTGGGAAACTGCCTTATCCCAAAGGACAGCTCGGCTCAGGTAAGAATTACGATCGGCTACGCTGCCGTAAGCCCCAGGGCTATTCCACTTTGGATTGCACAAGAAGAGGGACTGTTCCGACGGTACGGGATCGAGGCTCGATTTGTCGTGTTTCGTGGCGCCCCGACGCTCGTTGCCAGTTTAGTGGCCGGGCATATTGATCTAGGCATTACCAGTGGCGGCACAGTTCTGGGGGCGGCCGCAGGCGGGATCGACCTCAAGATCATCGCCGCTCCCTCTAACCGCCTCACCCCCGATCTGATTGCCAGACCACACATAAAGAAGGTTTCGGATTTGCCCGGAAAGCGGTTTGGGGTGCAGAGCATCGGGGGAGGTGTATGGATGTTTACTATGCTTGGACTAGAAAGCCTCGGCTTGGATCCCAAGCGGGAAAACATCCGTTTGATTACGATAGGAGACTCAGTCTTGATCGGCGAAGCCCTGGAAAATGGGACCATTGATGGAGCGTTTCTCGATGGGGCTCTGAGCCGAAGACTAAGACGCAAAGGATTCTCAGTCCTCGCGGAGCTTTACCACTCCAATATCCCTTTCATCAATCAGGGTGCCGTGGTGTCCAGCACCTACCTTCAACAGCATTCTGATCTGGTTGAGAAGGTGGTGACTGGACTTGTAGAAGCTTTGTCTTTCAGCCTTGCCCCAGTAAACAAATCAAGCGTTTTGAAAATCTTCAGTAAACATCTCAAGATTAGCGACCCGGTCGTTGCTGAGGAGGGTTATCAGGATTTCTTACACAGTGTTGAGCGCAAGCCTTACCCCTCGGTCGAGGCGTTGCGAAACGCCCAGCGGATGATGAGAATTCTCAACCCGCAGGTCGGGGGAATTAATGTTGAGGACTTGATCGAGAGCAGGTTTGTACGAAAACTCGACGAAAGCGGGTTTATTGACCGGGTATACCGGGGTTATGGAGGAAAATAGTGATTTTTACTAGCTCCCCATTCGGCAGTTGAACGAAAGAAGAAAGGGAGGAGGAAAATGTTACAGGAAGAAGCCAGTCCTCGGTATCGGGATCTGAGAAGCTGGATCGACCGAGTAGAACGTTTGGGCGAACTGAAGGTGATACGGGGCGCTCATTGGGATCTGGAGATGGCGGGTATTGCGGAGATCGTCGCGCGAGAAGCAAAAGCAGAAATGCCAGCTCTGCTGTTTGACGACATCCCTGGCGTTGCATCGGGGTATCGAACATTATTCGGCCAGCTGGAGTCGACGCAGCGGTTAGCATTGATCTTGGGTTTAAAAGTGGATCGGCCTGAGAAGCTGAATTATGTCTCGGCCTGCAGGGATAAGCTGAAAAACCTGACATTGATGCCTCCCCGCTACGTCGAAGGCGGAGAGGTTCTGGAGAATGTGGAGCAGGGAGACAAAATTGACCTCTTCAAGTTTCCACTTCCGCGACATCATGAGAAAGATGGCGGACGATACTTTGGCACGGGTCACTGCGTGATCATCCAAGATCCTGACGAAGGCTGGGTTAATCTCGGAACGTATCGCTGCATGGTGCACGATCAGCGCACACTCGGGCTTCACATGAGTCCGGGCAGGCACGGCCGGACGATGTTTGAGAAATATCTGTCCCGTTCTCAGCCTATGAAGGTGGCTGTTGCTGTCGGCGCCGATCCGGCCCTTTTTCTTTCGAGCACCATGGCGGTTCCACGGGGAGTGTCGGAATATGAGTTCGCAGGAGGCTTAAGGGGATGGCCGATCGATGTCTTAGAAGGCCCGTTTACGAAACTTCCGATACCGGCTCGCGCCGAAGTGGTCGTTGAAGGGGAATGTCTCCCCGGTGAAACGAAAGAGGAGGGACCCTTTGGGGAATGGGCGGGTTACTATGCGAACTACGGTCTAACGCCTGTGCAGGAGCCTGTGATCCACGTTAAGACGGTGCTCTATCGCAACGATCCGATCTTGACCTGCGCTCACCCGACAAAACCTCCGGGTCTTAATCTTGCTCAATGCCTGTTCCGCTCGGCGATGATGTGGGACGAGCTGGAGAGGGCGGGAGTTCCCGATGTTCGAGGCGTCTGGTGCCACATGGTGGGTGCAAGCCGGCTTTTTTACGCGGTCTCTATCAAGCAGCGTTACCCGGGTCATTCCCGGCAAGCGGGGATGTTAGCGTCTCAGTGTGGTACAGGCGTTTATGTGGGAAGATATACAGTCGTCGTTGATGACGACATCGACGTAACAGATCTCTGGGATGTGATGTGGGCTGTGGTGACTCGCGCCGACCCGGAGAGCTCGATTGAAATCATCCGCCGCTGCAGGAGCAGCTCCGCAGATCCTGCCGTTCCTCCTGATCAAAAAAGTTCGACACATAACCCAACTGCTACGTTTACCTCCAAAGCCATTATCGACGCGTGCTGGCCGTATGAGTGGAAGGACCGGGCATATCCCGTAGCTCAGATAAGTCGTGAGTTGCGCGGTCAACTTCTGACAAAATGGGGTGGGGAGCTCAAGGGGATCCTTTGAAGAGACTTTGCCGTGATTCCGGTTAGAGCGAAAGGGAACAGGAGAAGACGCACAATGAGGCCGTTCTGTCAGATTTTCTTCGTTGCTCTCGGTGTTTTTTTCTTCGGCTTTTTGCCCCAAGGCACGTCCGCTCCCATTAAGTTGCGGATCGGGTACTCCACGTTTGCCGCCGCGGATTCGGGACTCTGGGTCGCAAAGGATCTCGGAACATTCGAAAAAAACGGGTTGGATGTGGAACTCATTTTTATCCGCAGCTCTTCGATCGGGGTTCCGGCCCTGGTCTCGGGAAGCACGCCTATCACTATCATGGGGGGAACAGCTGCGATCAGAAGCAATTTAGCGGGGAGTGATTTGGTGTTGCTGGGGAGCTTTAAAAAATTGCCCAGCCTTGCTTTTCTCGTTGCCAACAAGAAGATTGCACGAATTGAAGATCTCAAAGGAAAAACCGTAGGTGTGGGCCGGTTTGGAGGCGCTACCGACTACGTCACGCGATTGGCTCTAAAAAAACTCGGAATCGATCCGGAGAGAGAAGTTAAAATTCGCCAGATCGGAAACACTCCCGAGAGAACGGTGGCCCTTCAGACCGGGGCCATCGATGCGACTGTTCTCAGTCCTGAGAATAAATTCGCGGCCGAGAGGTTTGGGATCAATGTTCTTCTGGACCTGCGAAAGCTCGGGGTGGAGATATTGAATACTGACATTATCAGTACCCGGGGGTTTATTCAAAAAAATGAGGAGACCATTCATAGGTTCATGAGGGCTATGGTTGAGGGAATCCACTTGTTCAAGACCAATAAGAAGAAAAGCATTCTGGTCATGTCCCAGTACATGAGGACCGGGGATTCTAAGATTCTTGAAGTAGGATACGACTATGAGGCCGAAGTATATGAGCGCGCGCCTTACCCGTCCATTGCCGGGATTCAATTGGCCTTGGAAGAGATTGCGCAGGAAAATCCCGCCGCCAGGAAAGCCGACGTAAGGCGTTTTTTTGATGCAAGGTGGGTTCAGGAATTGGACAAAAGCGGTTTTATAGATGCCCTGTACAGATGATGCGGACAAGTATGTAAGGATCGAGGTGCTCGTTAAGCAAGTCGCTCCTTCCCCGGGTGATCGGTACCTTTGCGAGCTTTAGCGTCTGCGGTCCCTGATATTCTCCGGAACGGATTTGTGAAAGAGGCGATTAGTTCAGTCAACGGCGCGTCGGTCAGGGCGCGAATAGGCGAGATGAGTGGAGTAGGACAATGCACCTTTGTCAGCATGATCTTGCTCTTAGCTCAATTTCCGGCTTTTACCTTGAACAGCCACTTCGGAACCGGATGCGAATAAGAGAGGGACTATTATGGTTCTCGTGAGCTTTGTATTGTTGTTTTTAGCGCAATTTCTGGCGGTGCTCTGCCCTTCCTACGCGCTGGCATCTCCGCAGAAGATCGTCATTGCTTTTGCTGATTTCAGCGAGCGGAGCGGACTTTTGTTCGTCGCGAAAGATCAGCGATTCTTCGAAGAGCAAGGGCTCGACGCTCAGATCGTGCAGGTGCGGAGCGGACCGATCGCTTTATCCGCGTTGGCTTCCGCTGATGCTCAATACTATTCCGCTCCTGCATCGGGCGCGACTCTTGGAGCGGTCGCGGGAGGCCTGGACCTGGTCTTTGTTGCCGGAGTGATCAATAAGCTTGACGGATACTTTGTGGTCAATTCGAAAATCAAAACTCCGGCTGACCTTAAAGGGAAAGTTCTCGGGGTCCAAAGTATCGGCGGCGGAATCTGGATGTTTACCATGATGGCGCTCGATCACTGGGGACTCAATCCCGAGCGGGACAAGATACAGTTCAGAGTCATTGGCGACCAATCGGTCATCGCTCAAGCCATGACCACCGGAATCATTGACGGGTCTTTGTTGGGATTCACCTTTGCCCGAATGGTTGAGCGGCACGGTTACCGTCTTTTGGCGGATCTCCCCAAGGCTAATGTCCCTTATCAACATCAGGGGCTCCTGGCGCGCAAGAGCTTCGTGGACGCTTCCCCTGAGACAACCGAGAAAACCCTAAGGGCATTAACCAAGGCCGTTACGTTCATTCAGGAGCCCGCGAACAAGCAGGCGGTGTTGCCTACATTGGGCAAATGGCTGCGCCTGCCGAAACTTCAGGGCGCCGAGGATCTATATGACCGGATGAAGATTTTATACGAGCGGCGGCTCGCGCCCACCCGAGAGGGGCTGCAAAACGCTATTCGGGTTCTGGGCAAGGTCAATCCGAAGATCGGTGGACTGAAGGTTGAGGATCTTGTTGACGAGAGAGCTGTAAGAAGGCTGGAGCAGCAGGGCTCATTTTGAAAGCGTTGGGGAGGAGCAGTTGGGAGACCAACAAGCTCAGGAGAAGGGAGAGAGGTGAAGCGATGATCGAATTTCGCGGAGAAGCGCCACTCTCTCGACCGAATGAGGATGTCTGGATCCCGAGCGTTTGCCGTATCTGTTCCAATTGTTGCGGGATTAAGGTCCACCGTAAAAACGGCATTGTCGTTAAGATAGAAGGCCTGCCTGATAACCCGCATAACAACGGCCGGATGTGCGGCAAGGGAATGGCCGCAATCATGAGCATGTACGATCCGGCCCGACCGAAAACTCCGTTGATACGGACAAACCCCGATAAGGGGCTACCCATTGACCCGGGATGGCGCGAGGCGACCTGGGATCAGGCCATGGAACTGGTCGTTTCTAAGCTAAAGAAGGTGATTGCGGAGGACCCGCGTAAAGTAGTCATTCTGCGTGGCGTTGGGGAGCCGGACTGGGTGGGGAGTTGTGTCGCAGCTTTCGCGAAAACGATAGGCACTCCGAACTTCGCGGGCGGCCCGTTCTTCGCAACCCACGTGGATGCCTGCTATTTGATTAACGGCACCATGCACGTTGAGATCGACGTGCCTCGCTGCCGTTACCTGCTTCTCTTCGGCTCCCAGAGAGGCGGCGTTGTTAACCATGATGCGATGCGGGCGGCGAAGGACATCGCCGATGCACTGGGACGGGGCATGAAGCTGGTCGTGATCGATCCGATATGCTCGCCGATGGCTTCAAAGGCCGACGAATGGATACCCATCCGGCCGGGCACCGATGGCGCCCTGGCCTTATCGATGTTGCATGTTCTTCTGAACGAGCTGGCAATCTTTGACCGTGAATTCCTTCGGACACAAACCAATGCTGCCTATCTCGTTAACGCCGGCGGTCGCTACGCGCGTGACGAGCAAACTGGGAAGCCATTGATTTGGGACGAGAACTCCAAGCAGCCGCGCGCCTTTGATGAGCCAAGCTCCCCTGCTCTTGAGGGTAAATTCGAGATTGGTGGCCGTTCTTGCGAGCCTGCTTTCTCCAGGCTGAAGGAACATCTCAAGCGTTATGTCCCGGAAGACGTAACCCGAATCACTACGGTGCCGGCTGAGCGCATACGCCGGCTGGCGCGTGAATTCGGCGAGGCGGCAAGCATCGGCAGCACGACCATGATCGAAGGCAGATCCTTGCCGTTTCGTCCCGTTGCAGCGTTCTGTGACAGCCGTGGGCTTTCCTCACATCAATTCGGCATGTGGGCCTCCATGAACGTTCATATGCTCAATATCGTATTGGGAGCTCTCGATGTTCCTGGAGGCAGCCTGAGCACTAATATCTTAGGGCCGGGTGAACGATTGCGCGTCGAAGAGAGCGAAGAGGGGCTGGTGGTCGGGCCCGGCGATGTCCGCTCCTATCCGCCACGCCGGCCAGAGCTTCCACAGACCGTCAATTTCCGGGAGCTGCTTCCGACGGGCCGCGCCATGGGCACAATCATGATGGGGCTGAGTCTCGTTCAACATCCTCAACTGTTGCCCTACCAGCCGGAAATCCTCATCCTGAACAACTTCAACATGATGATGTCCGGAGTGGACCCGGCGATGCTGGCGCAGGCTTTGAAGAAATTCCGGTTCATTGTTTTCTTGGGGGATAAGCTCTCCGAGACGGCTGAGTTCGCCGATGTCGTTCTGCCTCTGCGCCAGCATGCTCAGAGGCTGGATTTTCCGATGAACTCTATGCGTGGCTGGGTGAACGGCGATCAATGGTACTACACGCTGCGGCAGCCTGTGCTTGAGGACGAGACTGCGGCAAAGCATCCTGTCGAGGTTTACATGGAATTCGCCCGGCGGCTGGGCCATATGGATGAGTTCGTCGCCGCCTTTAGCTCTGGTCTGGGTTTAAAGGAGCCATACCGGCTGGAAACGGGTCGGAGCTATTCCGTGGAAGAGATCATTGACCGTGAGATAAAGTCCACCCTTGGCTCCGAGTATGGGATCGAGAGGCTTCGGAAGAGTGGTTTTGTCGCGTTTCCCCGAACACTGGCAGAGAGATTTCCACGGGCGGTCAAGAAACTGCCGCGCACGCACCTTTACTTTGAATTTCTTATTGAAACGGGCCAGCAGCTCGATAGGGTTGCCGCAGAAGCCGGGCTTGCCTTGGACACCCGAGGATTTCAAGCTTTGCCCTGCTGGTACCCGTGCGCGGCGCAGGAACATGCCCCGCAGGAGTATGACCTCATCGCGGTGAACTACAAGCTCCCATTTCATAGCTATAATATGACTCAGGACAACCCCTGGCTTGCCGAGCTTGCAGAGCGACACCCCTATGCTTACAACGTCCTGATCAATACAAAGACTGCGGCCAAAAACGCGATTGAAGATGGAGATTCCATCTGGCTGGAGACGGCACGAGGAGTCAGGGTGCGGGGGATTGCCAAGGTCTCGCAGTGCATCCATCCTGAAGTGATCGGGATAGCATCCTGCTTTGGCCAGTGGGGGCGAGCGCGAAGCGTGGGGCGCCACCGAGGCATTCACTTTAACTCACTTCTGCCTTACGGCGTGAGCCAGATTGACACGATGGCCGGTCTCATGGATGCGTGCGTGAAGGTGAGGATAGAAAAGGAGCGCCCCGAGGCTCTGGCCGGCCGCGGCGCGCAACGGTTCGGTTTGGGATCGTAGGTACGGGCCAAGTATCGCAGGAGAGCCCAGTATGGGATACGGAGATTTAAGAGACTGGTTGGATCAAGTAGACAGATTCGGCGAGGTCTTGCGTCTTGACGGCGCGAGCTGGAATCTCGAGATGGGTGGGCTCTGCGAAATCGTTGTCCACGAGGCAAACAACAACCCTCCTCTTCTTCTCTTCGACGAGATCCCCGATTACCCGAAAGGCACGCGCTCCCTGTTCGGGCTGCTGTGCTCGGTAAAAAGGCTTGCCTTGACTGCTGGGTTGCCGCTTCAGTACCCAAGCCTGATGGATTTCGTCCGCGCTTTTCATTCCAAGTTGCGAACTCTTGAGGCCATTCCTGCGGTCGCGGTGGAAGACGGGCCCGTGGCGCAGAACGTTATGGAAGGCGAAGAGGTCGACCTGTACCGTTTTCCGGTGCCCTTTCACCATGAATTGGACGGCGGAAGATACTTTGGGACCGCGCACGCAGTGATCACCCGCCATCCAGAGGACGGATGGCACAATCTCGGAACGTACCGTTGTATGGTCCATGACAAGAAAACCTTGGGCCTCCATATCTCGGGGGGAAAACACGGGCGTATTCACCGCGACATGTATTTTGAACGGGGCGAGCCGATGAAGGTTGCCGTAGCAGCGGGACTGGATCCCGCCATCTACCTTTCCGCATCTCTGGAGGTTCCGTGGGGATTATCAGAGTACGATTATGCGGGGGGCCTGAAAGGAGAGCCGGTCCAAATTATGCGTGGCCCTTACACGGGCCTCCCCATTCCAGCCACCGCAGAGATTGTCGTGGAGGGTGACTGTTATCCCGGGGAGCTCAAAAATGAAGGACCCTTCGGCGAATGGGCCGGCTACTACGCCAACCGAGGACTCGAGTCGGTGCCTGAGCCCGTCATCCATGTGAAGCGGATTATGCACCGCACAGATCCGATCCTTACATGTGCCCAGCCCGCCAGGCCGCCTCATGAATACTCTTTTCCGCGCACCATCATCCGGTCGGGTCTAGTCTGGAATGAGCTTGAGAAGGCCGGCGTCCCGGATATCAAAGGCGTTTGGTGCCACGAGGCGGGAGGGAGCCGTCTCTTTACCGTCGTTTCCATCACCCAGCGTTATCCCGGGCATGCCCGGCAGGCCGGGATTCTCGCTTCGCAGGTCCACAGCGGCGCATACGTTGGAAGATACGTCGTCGTCGTCGATGAGGACATCGACCCATCCAATACCTATGATGTCCTCTGGGCGATCGCCACGCGTTCCGAGCCAGTACGCTCGGTTGAAATCCTGCGCCGCGGCTGGTCGAGCTCAGCCGATCCCGCGTTACCGCCGGATGAAAAACTTTTTAACTCCCGGTGCATTATTGATGCGTGCAAGCCATACGAATGGAAAGACAGATTCTATCCGGTGGCCGAGACCAGCAAAGAGCTTCGCGCCAGCCTGCTGCAAAAATGGGGCGAGAAGTTATTCAAGGATCAAAAGTATGTTTTATTGCCTAAGGAGTTCAAATGAAAAAAGAGGCAGTGCGATTCCTCATAGGAGTTTCCCTTTTTTTCTGGCCGAATCCTTCTTCCTTGAATGCAGCTTCGGCTCCCAACCGGGTTGTGATCACGTTTGGGAGTTTCAGCGAAAGGGAGAGCGCTCTTTTCGTCGCTTATGATCAGGGTTTCTTCCGGAAGTATGATTTGGACGCGAAACTGGTCCATGTCCGCAGCGGCCCCGTTGCGCTCTCAGCGCTCTCAGCCGGCGAGTCTCATTTTTATAATGGCTCAGCTACCGGCTCCACATTGGGCGCGATTGCCGGAGGGCTCGATGCCGTCTTCATCGCCGGCTTAATAAACAAGCTTTCAGGAGCCTTTGTGGTTAACCCTACAATCAGGAGCCCTGCGGATATCAAGGGCAAGAATATCGGTGTCCAGAGCATGGGAGGAGGCATATGGATGTTCACCATGCTGGCCTTCGATCATTGGAGGCTCGATCCGAAGCGAGACAATATCAAATTCAGGGTTATAGGCGATGAGGCGGTGCTTGCCCAGTCGATTGTCACACAGGTGATAGACGGGTCCTATTTAGGCTACACCTTTGCTTCTATTCTCGAGCGCCAGGGGTTTCGCGCGCTTGCCGATCTCGCCAAGCTCGGGATTCCGTACCAGGGAACGGGTATCATCGCGAGACGGAGCTTCCTTAATGCTTCGCCCGAGATTGCCGAAAAGGTTCTCAGCGCCCTTACGGAGGCTATCGCGTTTATTTTGGAGCCGGCCAACAAGGCGGCAGTGATGAGGAGTATGGCCAAGGGACTTCGTCTGTCGCGCGTCGAAGAGGCGGCGGAAGGATATGAAAGGGCAGTCACGCTATATGAGCGTCGCATATTTCCAAATGTGGACGGGATACGCAACACGATCCGGCTCCTGGCGACGGTGAATGAAAAAATCGGTCGTATTAAGACCGAGGATCTCGTTGATGAGCGGTTTGTAAGGAAATTGGAGCAGAGGGGTTTTTTTGGCAAGTGAGAACGTCTGCAAGACCGCCAGCCGTGAAGATAATTCGTGGCGAAAAAAAAGGAGCTACGATATGGCGCGAGAATGGATAAACCTTAAGAAACTCTTTTTAGGCTCTGCGGTTTTCTTTCTATTAAGTGGAGCCGCCTTTTTGGCCCGTGCGGCGGAGCTGCCGCTGGTCCGCATCGCCCACGGCGCTTTTAATGAAAAAATCGCCGCGCTTTGGGTCGGTGTGGAGCAGGGTTTTTTCCGTAAGCACGGCGTGGAGGTCGAAGTCATCAATATCCGCACCGGCCCACAGACCATGGCGGCTCTAGCCTCCGGGGACATTCTTTTGGCGTATGCAAGCCCGGGAGGAGTCCTGGGCGCCGTCGCGGGAGGGATGGACGTTGTTTTTCTAGCCGGCGTGGTTAACCATGCCGACGGGGATTTTGTCGTGGCCCCTAATATTAAAAGAGGTGAAGACCTCAGGGGAAAAAGAGTCGGTGTGCAGAGCATTGGGGGCGGAATTTGGACCTTCGCGATGTTGGCTCTTGAGCACCTGGGACTCGAACCCACGCGGGACAACATTCAATTGATGATTGTAGGTGACCAGGGTGTTCTAACGCAAGCTCTGGCAGCCGGAAGGATCGAGGGAGCCCCCTTGGGTTATACTTTTAGCGGTCTTGCCCAGGCGAAGGGATTTCGGGTTCTCCTGGACTTGGGAAAAGTTCAGATCCCCTATCAGGGCTTGTCTCTCGTTACGCAGCGCTCCTACCTTAAAAAGAATCCGCAGGTCGTCGATGCCGTTTTGAGAGGGACGCTCGAGTCCGTCGCCTTTATCCACCGTCCTGCGAACAGGGAAGCGGTGCTGAGGTCTCTGGCCAAGAATCTGAGACTCAGAAGCATTCAGGAAGCGGAAAGCGGGTATAAGGTCCTTGAATGGCTTTACAGCCTGGATATCAAGCCCAGTGTGAAAGGATTAGAAACGATGCATCGCCTGCTGGTGATGAACAATCCGAAGATGAAAGGAATCAGGGTTGGAGACGTGGTCGATGAGACCGCGGTCCAGCGCGTGGAGAAGACGGATTTTTATCGGGATCTTGTGGCGCAGGCAAAGAGGTGAAGTGATTGATAGAGTGAGTGAGGCGATAGTGATAGGAACTTCCGGTGACAAAGGGTTCTTTTGGCAACGCAACCGGAATTCACCTGCCTGATTCCTGAAGGATCTGCCGCACCAAAGTAAAATCGCTCAAGTCGCGCGGTTTGGCGGCTATCTTCATCTTCGTTTGCTCGGCGATGCGGTTGATTTCGATCTGCACCTCTTGATCGGTGAGCCAAAGGGTCGGATTGAGCGTTTCCATCAGGGCCTCGTAGATCGCTTCAGACATGTCACGTTCCATGCGGTACTGGCGCGCGATGAATTGCACCATTTCCGCTTTGCGAGCTTTTGCAAATTCCACCGCCTTGACGACGGCGCCAATCGCGCGGCGAAGCTTTTGCGGCTCGCGTTCGAGTTTTTCCTTTGTCGTTACGAGACTCGTGGTTGGCGATACAGTTATGAAATCGCCGGTTCGAATCAAGTCCCGATATCCCTGGCGCTTGGCCAAGACGTTGTAGGGCGGGGTCAGCGCCACTGCCGGCATGGTGCCTTGTTGCAATGACAAGTAGCCGTTTGCCACGTCGCCCGTAGAAACCAGCTGAACGTCCTTATCGACGCCGGAAAGTTTTAGCGCTTCGAGCACGTGATAGAATTGTGTGCCCCAGCTGCCGCCGACGCCGATGATCTTGCCGCGTAGGTCCTCGAGCCGCGGAATGTTCTTCTGCGCGACTATCCACAGGTCAGGTCTCTTGTTCACGTTCAAAACCATTTTGATCGGCGCGCCATTGACCGCCGGGCGCATTGCGGTACCCCCCGCCGTTATAAAATCGACGCTGCCCGTGACCAGCGCGGCGATGCCTGTATTGGTTCGCATAACGATAACCTCGGCGCGCAAACCTTCGCGGTCGAAAAATCCTTCTTTTGCCGCCAAGTGAATCGGCCAGGCCGAAAGGCCCGGCGAAGACGGAGCGATGCGGATCTTTTCTTGCGCGGCCGCGTGATGGCAAAATGCCAGAACTGAGACCACGATGAAGAGGTTTCGAGTAAGACGCACAGGCTCACCTCTACCGCGAGCGAATTCCAAAGCCGAGACCCTAAACTGCAGACTCTCACAGGCCCAGCGGATCCCAGCGGACAATAGCGAAGAGTGGAGCGCTATGTCAACTGAAAGTTGGTTTCAGCGTCTCCTGTAAAATAGCTTTACAGATTGTGGGATTTAAAAAATCTTCCGTGAAATCCGCCAGTTAGCGCTGGTGAGGTCTCATGACGGAGAGTTGCTGTAAGGTTTCCCGACGTTTTGCGCGGCGCGGCCTCATTAAAATGCGTTAAAAATTAGCTGGTTAATTCTGGCACGAACATTGCCGCCAAAAGAACCAATGGAGTTTTGGAAGCAAGAAACGGGTGATCGGGGTGCCGGAGAAAGGTCTGACCAACCTGTGAGTTAAAACCCAAAGAGGAGAAAATCGCAGGATGCAACCTGATCGCAAGCGCACCTATGATTTGTTCCTCCTCAACCTCGCCCTCCAGCTCTTCGATGGCGTGGCCACTTACGAGGGCATGCAATTGGGTTGGAAAGAGGCAAACCCACTACTGGAGTTTGCTTTCACGCAGTTGGGCGTAGGCACCTCACTTTTGCTCTTTAAAGCAAAGGCATGCGGCCTCCTCCTCATTCTGAACCGCATAGGCAGCCAGCTAGTTGTGGTGCCCGTACTCACCTTCCTCGCGGCTGCGTATGTCCTATTGTCGTTTTTTCCCTGGCTGACAGTCTTTCTAATGCACATCACCTAACTCTATAGATAGGGGTGAAAAACGATCACACAAGTGCCTTTGATTCTATAGCGGTCAGTATCGCTACACGCTAAGCCGGTAAATCACGGATGCGTCGCTCGCTTTCCTGTTTCCTTCAAAGGGGGCAATGCAGAAGCGCGGTGTCGTTCCGACGAACCCTGATGAACTCCGAGGATCGCCCCAAGTATTCCACCAGCGAAAAATAAAAAATTCAGGAGGCAAAATGGATACGGAAGAGAAGGCAGACAGCACCATCTATAAGGTTGTTGTGAATCATGAAGAGCAGTACTCGATATGGCCGGCGGATCGGGAAAACCCGCTCGGCTGGAGGGATGCCGGCAAGAGTGGGACCAAGGCGGAATGCTTGGCTTACGTCAAGGAAGTATGGACCGATATGAGACCGCTCAGTCTGAAAAAAAAGATGGAGGAGGCAGCGCGCAAGGCTTAGCGCGCACCCTCATACTTACAGACCTTGCTGGAAGACATGGTGGCAGACTCAGACCGCCGAGTCTCGGAGTTCCCGCTCTTGACAGAATCAGAACGCCACCAGCTCCTTGTGGAGTGGAACAAGACCCAGACGGTTTACCCTGAGGATAAGTCCATTCATGAGCTGTTTGAGGCTCAGGTTGAGCGAACGCCGGAGGCTGTGGCGGTTATCTTTGAAGGCCAGCAACTGACCTACGGGGAGCTTAACCGGCGAGCAAACCAACTGGCGCACCACCTACGCAAGCTAGGAGTGGGACCAGAGGTTATGGTCGGAATCTACATGGAGCGCTCGCTGGATATGCTCATTGGGCTCTTGGGTGTTCTCAAGGCAGGCGGGGCCTATGTGCCGCTCGATCCGGACTACCCGGAAGAACGGCTGGCGTTCATGCTGGAAGACGCGCAGGTGTCGATGCTGCTAACCCAACAGCGGCTGGTGGCAGAGGTAATCACCAATGGAAAAGATGGCGATCCTCGATCCTCTATCCTTGATCCTCGAGTCCGGGTGGTCTCTTTGGACACAGACTGGGAGATCCTCGCCACAGAGAGCGATGAGAACCTGTCCACCCAAGACTTCGCCATTGAACCTTGCCTACGTGATCTACACTTCGGGTTCAACGGGAAGGCCTAAGGGGGTTCTAGTGCCCCATCAGGGACTTTACAACCTCGCCCATGCGCAAACCCGCATCTTTGACGTTGGAGCTGGCGACCGGGTGCTGCAATTCTCTTCACTAAGTTTCGATGCCTCGATCTTTGAAATCGTCATGGCGTTAGCGACGGGAGCGACCCTTTGCTTGGGAGCGATCGACTCCCTGCTACCTGGTCCTCCTTTAATCCGAATGTTACGAGACCAGCGTATAACGATTGCCACTCTTCCCCCATCGGCCTTGGCAGCTCTACCCGTCGAGAAACTCCCTGCATTGCGAACGATAAGCGTCGCCGGAGAGGCATGTTCTGCCGCGCTTGTTGCGCAGTGGGCGGCACGTCGGCGGTTCTTCAACCTCTATGGGCCGACCGAAGCCACGATCTGGGCCACAAGCGCGGAGTTGCACGACAACATTCAGACGCCTCCTATCGGTCGTCCCATCGCCAATACGCAGATCTATCTGCTGGACTCTCATTTACAACCCGTAACCATAGGCGTCTCAGGTGAGTTACACATTGCTGGAGAGAGTCTGGCCCGCGGCTATCTGAACCGTCCGGAGCTGACGGCCGAGAAGTTCATTCCCAACCCTTTCAGCATCGAACCGGGGGCACGGCTTTACAAAACCGGCGATTTGGCCCGTTATCGTTCCGATGGAAATATTGAGTTTCTCGGCCGGCTCGACCAACAGGTGAAAATCCGCGGCTTTCGCATCGAGTTAGGAGAGATCGAGGCGGTGCTGCGTCAACACCCGGCAGTTCGGGAGGCAGTCGTCTTGGCCCGAGAAGCCGCACCTGGAGAGAAGCGTCTGGTGGCCTACCTCGTCCCATGCCAGAAACCAGCCCCTAGAGTGAATGAACTGCACCACTTCCTAAAGGCGAAGCTCCCTGACTACATGGTACCTTCTATTTTTGTAGTGTTAGATGCCCTGCCGCTGACGCGTAATGGGAAGGTCGACTATCAGGCGCTGACGACGCTCGGCAGGACTAGGCCCGAATTGACGAGAACAGAATGGCAGCAACCGCTAGCAGAGTGGAACGATACCAAGGCAAACTATCCCGAGTACAAGTGTATCCATGAACTGTTTGAGACGCAGGTGGAGCGTACTCCCGACGCCGTGGCAGTGGTGTTTGAAGACAAACACTTAACCTACCGGGAACTGAATCAGCGGGCCAATCAATTGGGCCACCACCTGCAGGCCTTGGGGGTTGGCCCAGAAGTGCTCGTGGGACTCTGCCTGAAGCGATCGGTGGAGATGGTAGTCGGGTTGTTGGGCATTCTTAAGGCAGGTGGGGCCTATGTGTCGCTCGACCCCGACTACCCGAAGGAGCGGCTAGAGTTCATGCTCGAGGATACCCGGGCGCCGGTGTTGTTGACTCAGAAGAAGCTGCTTGGCAGGTTGGCTGAAATCCAAAATCCAAAATCGGCAATCGAGTTGTGGTGTGTCTGGACTCAGACTGGGAGGCGATCACCCACCAAAGCGAGACAAATCTGATCAGCAGGGTGAGAAGCGACAACCTCGCCTATGTGATCTACACCTCGGGATCCACAGGGAAGCCCAAAGGGGTTGCCATGAGTCACCGCCCTCTCTGCAACTTGATTTCATGGCAGCTCCAAAACTCAGCATTTCCCAGCGGGCCAAGAACGCTGCAATTTGCGTCTCTGAGCTTCGATGTCTCCTTTCAGGAGATCTTTTCTACCTGGTGCTCAGGCGGGACTCTGATCTTGATCTCAGAGGAAGTGCATCGACATGCTGCGGCTTTGTTGCGTTTCCTGGAAAGCGAAGCGATTGAACGACTGTCCCTTCCCTTTGTTGCCCTCCAGCAGTTGGCCGAGGTAGTCGATGGCCAAGAATCAATTCTGACTAGCGTTCGCGAGATCATCACTGCGGGCGAGCCATTGCAGATAACTCGAAATGTCGCAAGCTTATTTCGGAAGCTAAAAAGTTGCAGTTTGCATAATCAGTATGGCCCTTCCGAGAGCCATGTCGTTACGGCTTTTACCCTAACGGGCTCACCGAGCGATTGGCCTGCCCTTCCACCCATTGGGCGCCCGATTGCGAACACGCAGATTTATTCCTTGGACTCCCACCTACAGCCGGTCCCCGTGGGCGTACCGGGCGAGCTATATATTGGCGGCGTCGGCCTGGCGCGGGGGTATCTTAATCACCCTGACCTGACAGCAGAAAAATTCATACCTAATCCTTTTAGCAACGAGCGAGGAGCCCGCCTATACAAGACTGGAGATTTGGTACGCTATCTCTCTGACGGCCACATTGAATTCCTGGGACGGATCGATCACCAGGTAAAGATCCGAGGCTTCCGTATCGAGCTGGGAGAGATTGAGACAGTGCTAAGCCAACACCCGGCGGTGCGAGAGACTGTAGTTGTAGCCAGGGAAGAGGTTGAGAATGCCGAATGCCGATTGCGGATTGCGGAGGGCGATGAGGGCGAAAGCGAGAATCCAAAATCTAAAATCCACGATCTAAAATCAGAGAAGTGGCTGGTGGCCTATTTTGTTCCTGAGCAGAACCAGGCCCCCACGGCTAGTGAGCTGCGTAGCTTCCTGATGGAAAAGCTACCTGAGCATATGGTCCCTTCCGTCTTTGTGCCGTTGGAGGCGCTACCACTGACTCCCAACGGGAAGGTGAACCGCCGCGCGCTACCAGCGCCCAACTGGGCACGACCGGACTTGGACACAGTCTTCGTGCTACCCCACACTCCTACAGAAAAGATGCTGACTGGAATCTGGACCGATGTCCTCGGTGTCGGACCGGTAGGCATCCATGACAACTTCTTTGAGCTCGGTGGTCATTCCCTCGTAGCGACCCAAGTCATCTCTCGGGTACGCGATGCCTTCCAAATAGAGTTGCCCCTACGATGCCTATTTGAAGTGCCGACTATAGCTGGTCTAGCCAAGCTTATTGACACAACCTGTTGGGCACAACAGGGTCTGCAGGCTCCACCCCTGCTGCCTGTGTCACGGGACAGAGACCTTCCCCTTTCCTTTGCGCAACAGCGGCTGTGGTTTCTGGACCGTCTGGAGCCAGGCAATCCCATCTATAACATACTTGCTTCTGTTCGCCTCGGCGGTCCGCTCGATGTGACGGCGTTGGAGCAGAGCCTCAAGGAGATCGTGTGCCGCCACGAAGCCTTGCGCACCACCATCGCAACGGTGGATGGGCAACCGATTCAGGTCATCGCTCCGAGCCTGACCCTTCGGCAAGCTCAGGACAGACTCGTAACGCTGCCAGTGGTGGACCTCCACGAACTCCCTGGGACGGAACGGGAAGTCCAGGCCCAGCGGCTGGCGACTGATGAGTGTTCGATTTGACGCAAGGGCCTCTACTGCGGTCCACTTTGCTGCGGCTGGGATCACAGGATCACATCCTGCTTCTTACCATGCACCACATCGTCTCAGACGGCCAGTCCATGGAGGTTTTGTTCCGAGAGTTGTCAGCGCTCTATCAAGCCTTCTCCGCTGGGAAGCCATCTCCGCTTCATGAGCTACCGATCCAGTACGCGGACTTTGCCTGCTGGCAACGACAGTGGCTGCAGGGGGAGGTGCTTGAGAAACAACTCAGCTACTGGAGGCAGCAGCTCAAGGGAGCGCCACCTGTGCTGGAGTTGCCGACTGACCATCCGCGCCCTCCAGTCCAGACGTACCGGGGGGCAAGGCAATCCTTGGCGCTGTCTAAGACTCTATCGCAAGCGCTCAAGGCTTTGAGCCGTCAAGAGGGAGTCACCCTGTTCATGACTTTGCTTGCGGCTTTTCAGACTCTGTTACAGCGTTACACTGGTCAGGATGACATCGTTGTGGGCACGCCCACGGCTGGTCGGACCCGGTCTGAGATCGAGGAATTGATCGGCTTCTTCCTGAACACCGTGGTGTTGCGTACAGACCTTTCGGGTAATCCAAGTTTCAGAGACTTGTTGGTTCGGGTGCGCCAGGTAGCCTTGGGAGCTTATACCCATCAGGATTTGCCCTTCGAGAAGCTGTTGGAGGAGTTGCAGCCTGAGCGAGATCTCAGTCGCACACCGCTGTTTCAGGTATTTTTCAACATGGACAGCTTCGGGGACCGGTTAGAACTCCCTGGGCTGACGGCAAAGCCCCCGTCATTCCTTGAGCCCGGGTCAAAATTCGATCTAACGCTCTACTTCGGAGACCAAAACGAGGAGATTCAGTTCCTTCTTGTGTACAATGCCGATATTTTTGAACAGGACCGAATGGTCGAGATGTTGGGACAACTCGAGCATTTGCTATGCCAGATTGTGGAAAACCCAGATGAAAGCATTGAGCGCTTTTCTCTGGTCACTCCTAACGCTCAGAGATACTTGCCGAATCCGGCTCAACTGCTTGATTCCGACTGGAAAGGTGCTGTCCAGACACATTTCTCGCTGTTGGCGCAGAGGTTCCCACAACACATAGCGGTTGTAGATAAATGGGAAGCCTGGACTTACAAAGATCTTGATTCTCGCAGTAACCAACTCGCCAATTATTTACTTGGCAGTGGCATCGAGTGCCAGGACATTGTTGCCATCTACGGTCACCGAAGCGCCCCATTGGTTTTGGCCGTACTGGGTGTCCTCAAGGCAGGTGCAGCCTTTCTCATCTTGGACCCGGCTTATCCAGCAGACCGGCTAATCCATTGCTTGCAGGCAGCGAAGCCTCGCGGGTGGCTTCAGCTCGAAGCGGCGGGGCCAGTCCCCGCCGCGCTGGAAGAGTTTATAGCGACCTCATCACTTCGATGCCGGTTCCAGCTTCGCCAAAACTCGACCGGTGTCTCGCGTGACCCTCTCAAAGGATATTCCGACGACGATCCCGGGGTAGCGGTGGGGCCGGATGACCTCGCTTATGTCGCTTTTACCTCTGGTTCTACAGGCTGCCCTAAAGGCATCCTGGGCAGACACGGCCCTTTGTCCCACTTCCTGCCCTGGCAGGAAGAAACGTTCAACCTGGGCACCTCAGATCGCTTCAGCATCCTATCCGGGCTTTCGCACGACCCGTTGCAACGGGATATCTTCACCCCTTTATGGCTCGGGGCAACAATATGTATTCCTGACCCCAAAATAATCGGCACATCCAAACTGGCCCACTGGATGGCCAAAGAACAGGTTACCTTCGCTCACTTAACGCCCGCTATGGCAGAGTTGTTGACTGAAACGTCCGCTCCTGACTGTCGCATACCATCACTGCGTTACGCGTTCTTCATCGGCGATAAATTAACCCGATGGGATGTAGTCCGACTCCGCCGCCTGGCGCCAGGAGTCACTTGCATCAACTCCTATGGCGCCACAGAGACACAAAGGGCTGTTGGCCACTACGTAGTTCCTCAAGAGCCGGAAATACAAGAGAGCCGAGACAGGGCAGTTTACCCGGTAGGACGCGGTATGAAAGATGTGCAACTGCTGGTCTTGAATGCCGAGCAACGGCTGGCCGGCGTGGGTGAGCCTGGAGAGATTTACGTGCGTAGCCCTCACCTAGCTCTGGGATACGTGGGAGACGAGGAGCTGACCCAGGCCAGATTCCTGACTAATCCGTTCACAGGCGCGGCCGGCGACCAGTTGTACAAGACTGGAGACCTGGGACGCTACCTGCCCGATGGCAATGTCGAGTTTTTTGGCCGGACCGACCGCCAGGTCAAGATCCGCGGTTTCCGTATCGAGCTTGGGGAGATCGAAGCGATACTCAGAAAACACCGCGCGGTTCGTGAGACCGTGGTCGTAGCGCGAGAGGATACAGTTGGTAATCAACTCTTAATCGCGTATGTCGTGCCAAGCCCAGAGCACGCATCCCACATTCGACCCCTAGCAGTGGATGGCGACCCTTTGCTTTCCCTTGGTGAACTGAAAGGCTTCTTGAGCCAGAAGCTACCTGCTTACATGGTACCCTCCGCTTTCGTGATGCTGGATGCACTGCCGCTTACCCCCAATGGCAAAGTCGGCTATCGCGCGCTTCCCGCTCCTGATGGAGGTAGGCTCGGTGTGGAAGAAACTTTTGTGGCACCACGGACCCCGGTGGAGAACGTGCTGGTTAGGATCTGGAGAGAGGTTTTGGGAATTGATCAATTGGGCATTTATGACAATTTCTTTGATCTGGGGGGCCATTCTCTCTTAGCCACCCAGGTCATTTCCCGTGTGCGCGCCACGCTCCAAGTAGATCTACCTCTCCGCACGCTTTTTGAGGCACCCACGGTAGCGGGCTTGGCTATGAGAATCACACAGAGCCAAACTGATAAGGCGGAACCTGAAGACATAGCAAGCTTATTGGCAGAGTTAGAGCGGACGTCCGATGAGGAAGCGGAGGAGGTCCTCTCTGAAGAAACTCTGCGAAGTAGTGAAGGAAACGGACATGAGTGATCTTTCGAAAAATAGGTTTGAGCTGCCGCCGGAGCAGCAGGCGATTCGAGCGAAGTGCTTTCACCCGTCGGGAACCTTCATCGAATTCAAGAAAGAAGAAATCGAGCAATCGATCGCGCAGCGATTTGAAAAGATGGCGCGAATGTATCCTGACCGGACCGCGGTCAAAACCCGAAGCACCACACTCACCTATGACGCGTTGAACAAGACGGCCAATTGTATCGCGCGGGCTATCCTAGCAGAGCGTGGGGAAGGTGAGGAACCCCTTGCGCTGCTGCTTGAAAACGACGCCCTAATCACCGCGTCGATCCTTGGAGTCTTGAAGACGGGGAAAATCTATGTGCCCCTGGACCCCTCGTACCCCAACGCAAGGATCACTACCATCCTGCAGGATACGCGGCCAGGGCTCCTCATAACGAATAAGAAGAATCGGTCTGTAGCAGAGGGTTTGGCCCGGCTTAGATGTCGAGTGCTCAACGTGGACGAGATTGACTTCAGGGCGTCGACCGAGGCTCCCGGCCTATCCGTTTCACCGGACGTCCGCGCCAATATTCTCTACACGTCCGGCTCAACCGGACAGCCCAAGGGCGTTATCCAAACACACCGTAACATACTTCATGAAATCATGAACTACACCAACGCAATCCGCATCTTTGCTGCTGACCGACTCGTTCTTCTTTCTTCCCCCAGTTTTGCCGACGCGGTCCGGACGACCTACGGCGCCCTGCTCAATGGTGCGGGTCTTTATCCGCTGGATCTCAAAGAGGAAGGGTTTGCCCACCTGGCCGACTGGTTGATCCAGCAAAGGATCACGATCTTTCGCTCGGTTCCTTCGGTCTTTCGCCAGCTTGTCAACACCCTGACAGGGAAGGAGGACTTTACTAACGTGCGCGTCATTTACTCAGCAGGCGACTCAGTCTCTTGGAGTGATATCGAGTCCTACAAAAGACATTTTTCCCCCAACTGTCTTTTCGTCAACGGCCTGGGATCCACCGAGAGCCTGACCTTTCGGTGGTATTTCTTGGACAAGGAGACCCCGGTCACCGCCAGCTCCGTGCCGGTCGGTTACCCGGTCGGAGACAAGGAAGTTGTATTGCTCGATGACGATGGGAATGATGCTGGCTTCGACCGCATCGGCGCAATCGCAGTGAAGAGTCACTATCTTTCCCCCGGCTATTGGAACAGACTCGATCTCACACCGGCCGCGCTTCGGCTTGATTCGCGCCGACAAGAGGAACGAATCTATCTCACCGGTGATGTGGGGCGCATGTTGCCGGACGGTTGCCTTCTCCACCTGGGACGAAACGACTTCCAAATAAAAATAAGAGGTCAACGGATTGAGGTTGCCGAGATCGAAATGGCACTGCTCAATCTTAACATGATCAAAGGAGCCGTTGTCGTGGCAAGGGAAGACCGATCTGGCGACCGCCGCTTGGTTGCCTACATTGTCCCAAAGAATCAACCTGTGCCGACCGCCAGCTACCTCCGCAACGCTCTTGCAGAGAAGCTACCCAGCTACATGATTCCTTCTTTCTATGTCTGGTTGGATGTCCTGCCGCTCACTCCAAACGGCAAGGTAGACCGATTGTCACTTCCGCGACCCGAACGGATTCGTCCTAGTTTGGACCGGAGCTATGCCCCGCCAATAACTGAGGGGGAACATCGGTTAGTTCAGATCTGGGAAAAGGTATTAGATATTCGTCCCATTGGTGTCCATGATAATTTCTTCGATCTCGGTGGGCATTCGCTGGCGGCGACTAGAGTCATTTCCCGGGTAATCCAAACGTTTCAACTAGACATACCTCTTAGATCTTTATTTGACTCACCGACGGTGGCGGAGATGGCGAAGGTCATCACGCTGAACCAGGCGAGAAAGGCTAACCAGGAAAAGCTAGAGCGCATGTTGAACGAGGTGGAAGCGATGTCGGACGAGGAAGCGGAGCGCGTCCTTAAAAATGCAACAGGAAAGGCAGAACGGTGATGGACGGTGACAATTTACTCGAACGCCTAGCCAATCTTTCACCGGCAAAGCGCGGGCTGCTCGAGCGTAGAGTCAAAGAAGATGCAACCGCGGCGCGCGAAGCGATTGCGATTCCACCTCGACCCAAAAGCGAGTCAGCGCCGCTTTCTTTTGCGCAGCAGCGGCTGTGGTTTATCAATCAACTCGAGCCAGAGAGTTCCGCATATAACGAGGCGGCGGCGATCCGGCTTGAGGGCACCCCCAATGTTGATGCCCTTAAAAACGCGCTAAACGCAATCGTTGATCGGCACGAAGTCCTAAGAACAACTTTTTCAGCGGCAGATGGCAGCGGACCGGTTCAATTGATCGGCAAGAGCCGACCTGTCGATCTGCCTATTGTGGACTTTAGCGGTTATCCGGAGCCGGAACGAATGGCGCAAGTCCAAGGCGCAATCGCCCAACTGAGAGAATGCAATTTTGATCTCGGCAAAGATTTAATGCTACGCGCTGCACTGCTCCGGCTAGATTTCAACCGACATGTTCTCGTCATTATCACCCATCACATTGCCTCAGACGGATGGTCAAACGGCATTTTTTGGCGCGAGCTCGCGACGCTTTATGAGGCATTTTCTCTGGAAAAGCCGAATCCGCTTCCCGAATTGCCGATTCAGTACGCAGACTACGCCGTGTGGCAACGGCAATGGTTGCAAGGTGAAGTGCTGGAAAAGCAGCTTTCCTATTGGAAAGCGCAACTTCAAGATCTTTCCATACTTGAACTACCCACAGACCGGCCGCCGCCGCCGGTGCAGACCTATCGCGGGGCAAGGCAGTCTTTGCTTCTCCCTAGAGCTCTGTCAGATCACTTGAAAGCATTGAGCAGCCAACAGGGAGTGACGCTCTTTATGACGTTGCTGGCAGCCCTCCAAACGTTGTTGCATCGCTACACGGGGCAGGACGATATTGTCGTGGGTTCCCCCATTGCTGGTCGCAACCGACTCGAGACCGAAGGACTGATAGGATTCTTTGTCAACACACTGGTGTTCAGAACGGACTTGTCTGGCAATCCGACATTTCGAGAACTTTTACATCGCGTTAAAGAAGAGGCTTTGCATGCTTACGAACACCAGGATTTACCCTTCGAAAGATTGGTCGAGGCGCTGAATCCCGATCGCGACAGGGGCCGCACTCCCCTGTTTCAGGTCATGTTTGCGGTCCAAAACGTGCCGCGGCGAGCGTTGGAAATGCCAGGGTTGGTCGCTGCTCCTATCGAGATCGAATCTCTGACGGCGAAGTTTGACTTATTCGCGGCGTTTGTCGAACGCGATCAGCAACAGACGATGCGAATCGAATACAACACCGACCTGTTCGACGATGCCACGATCCGCCGGATGACGGTTCACTTCCAGACCTTACTTGAAAGCGTAGTTGCAAATCTACATGAGCGTATTTCCGAACTACCGATGCTCACTGAAGCCGAAAAGCACCAACTGCTCGTTGAGTGGAACGATACAGAGAAGGAGTATCCGAAGGACCGGTGCATCCACGAGTTGTTCGAAGAGCAGGTAAAGAGAACACCTGAAGCTGTTGCCGTCGTTTTTGAAGGCCAGGAGCTGAGCTACCGGGATCTCAACGCCAAAGCGAATCGGCTGGCGCACCATCTAAGAAGGCGGGGCGTGGGTCCGGAAACCCTTGTTGCGATCTGCATGGAGCGGTCCACCGAAATGATCGTGGGCTTGCTTGGGATTCTTAAGGCCGGCGGGGCATACGTGCCCTTGGACCCTCAGTATCCCAAGGAACGGTTGGCGTTTATGCTCAGGGACACCCAGGCACCGGTGTTACTGACGCAACAGAGGCTGATGGAAGAGCTACTCGAAGATAGAAGATCGAAGCCTGTCCTGAGCCCTTCGGCTGCGCTCAGGATAGACTCCGCCGAGGGGATAGAAGATGGTGATTTTCGATTCTCGATCCTCAATCCTCGAATACAGGTGGTCTGCTTGGACGCAGAATGGGAGGTTATTGCTGCGGAGAGTGAGGACAATCCAATCAGCGGTGCCACAGCCAATAACTTGGTCTATGTCATCTACACTTCGGGCTCGACTGGAACACCGAAAGGCGTGGTGGTTCCTCATCGCGGCATCACTCGCTTACTTTTCGGGATCGACTACGCACAGTTCGGCGCCAATCAAACGTTCCTGCATCTGGCGCCGACGGCGTTCGATGCCTCGACATTCGAAATCTGGGGACCGTTACTGGACGGGGGAACGTGCATCCTTTATCCGGGCAAAGTTCCTACTCCGAAAGAACTCGGAGACTTATTACACGAACACGATGTCAGCACTTTGTGGCTGACCGCTTCGTTATTTAACGCCGTAATTGACACGGCACCCAAGGCCTTGTCACGCGTACGCCAATTGCTGATCGGCGGAGAAGCGCTTTCGGTGCCGCATGTGCGGTGCGCTCTCTCGCGGCTGCCGAACACTGAGATCATTAACGGCTATGGACCGACCGAGAGCACGACGTTTACTTGCTGCTATCGAATACCGCGTGAGCTCGATGAGAACGTAACTTCGATTCCAATCGGGCGTCCAATTGGGAATACACAGACCTTTATCCTCGATGCGAGCTTGACACCGGTGCCCATTGGCGTGACAGGAAAACTCTACATTGGCGGTGACGGGCTCGCGCGTGGGTATCTGAACAACTCAGAATTAACAGCGGAGAAGTTCGTTCCGAATCCTTTTAACGACCTACCAGGTTCACGTTTATACCGAAGCGGTGACCTGGCGCGTTATTTGCCGGATGGAAATATCGAGTTTCTCGGCCGCATCGATCACCAGGTGAAGATTCGTGGCTACCGCATCGAGCTAGGTGAGATTGAATGTGTGCTGAGCCAGCACCCTGCGGTTCGGGAAACTGTGGTCATAGCGCGAGAGGACGATCCTGGAGAAAAGCACTTAGTGGCTTATGTAGTCTCAAATCGAGGGAGCACACCGCTAATCAATGACCTGCGCAGATTCCTGAGGCAGAAGCTGCCTGACCACATGGTGCCATCTGCCTTCGTGTTTCTGGACGATCTGCCGCTCACGCCCAATGGCAAGGTGGATCGTCGAGCGCTGCCCGAGCCCGACCAAGGACGCCCCAAGTTGGAAGAAACGTATGTGGCTCCTCGTACACCTGTCGAGGAGGGGCTGGCAGGTATCTGGGCCGAGGTTCTCGGTCTAAAGCAGGTCGGCATCCATGATAATTTCTTTGACCTCGGCGGCCATTCCCTGAAAGCTACCCAGGTCATGTCCCGGGTGCGCGCTACGCTCCAAGTCGATCTACCTCTCCGCACGCTATTTGAGGCCCCCACGGTAGCTGGCCTGGCTATAAGAATCACACGGGGCCAAACTGAAAAGGCGAACCCTAACGAGATAGCCAGCTTATTGGCAGAGTTAGAGCGGATGTCCGACGAGGAAGCGGAGTCACAACTCGCCGATGAAAGCCCGCCAGGTAACGGAGCAAGCAAACATGACCGGTCTCTCTAAACCTATCGCAGAGCTTCCGCAAGAGCAGCGGTCTATCCGGTCTAAATGCTTCCACCCCAGTAATACCTTCATCGAATTCAAGAAGGAAGACATCGAACAATCAATCCCTGATCGGTTCGAAAAGATGGTCCGCCTGTATCCTCACCGACTGGCCGTCAAGGCAACAAATCGCTCGTTGACGTATGAAGCGCTCAATCAAATCGCTAACCGCATAGGGCGCGCGATCTTGGCAAAGGGCGGCCACGGAAACGAACCCATAGCGTTGCTGTTTGAGCAAGGCATCGACGTCATCGCCGCGATCTTTGGAGCGTTAAAGGCAGGCAAGTTTTATGTTGCGCTGGATCCCTCGTTTCCGCCGGAACGACTTACCTACATGTTGCAGGATTCCCAGGCAGGCTTGATTGTCACCAATAACCACAACGTGGGCTTTGCCAAAAAGTTACGACAAGATTCCCGGCGACTCCTAAATATTGATGAACTGGATGAATCACTTTCCGCTGCCAACCTCGGCCTTCACATTTCACAAGATGAGATTTCTCACCTTGTCTACACGTCTGGCTCTACGGGAGAACCCAAAGGTGTGGTTCAGAACCATCTCAATATTCTTCAAGAGATCATGTCCTATAGCAACAGCTTTCATATCTGCGCGCAGGACCGGATGACGGTTTTGGCATCTGGTAGTAGTGGTCAGGGGATAAAAAACGCCTTTTGCGCCTTGCTCAACGGTGCAGGTCTCTTTCCTCTCGATATTAAATCGGAAGGAGTGGCCCGCCTGGCCGGTTGTCTGACTCAAGAAGAGATTACCGTGTGCCATTTATCCGTCATCCTTTTTCGCTATTTCTTGAGGACATTAACCGGAGAGGAGAAATTTCCCCGGTTACGCATTATCAGACTCGCTAGTGAGCAGGTGCTTAAAGAGGATGTAAAAGGATACAGGAGATATTTTTCGCCGCATTGTGTTCTCGTCAACGCCTTGTCATGTACCGAAGCCGGAACTTTTCGGTGGCATTTCATGAACAAGGAGACACCGGTCACGGAAAGCGGCGTCCCGGTGGGCTATGCGGTGGAAGACAAGAAGGTCCTGCTGCTTGATGACAAAGGCCAGGAAGTTGGCTTCAACCGGAGTTGGAGAAATAGCAATCAAAAGTCGGTATCTCTCCCCTGGTTATTGGCGAAGACCCAACCTCAATCAGTCTAAATTCTTGGCCGATCCAAACGGTGGGGACGAACGGCTATACCTCACCGGAGATCTAGGACGAATGACACCGGATGGATGCCTAATATATATGGGGCGGAAAGACTTTCGAGTGAAAGTCAGAGGCTACCGGGTTGAAATCGAAGAGATCGAGAGCGCATTGCTGGCACATTCCCAGATCAGGGAGGCGGCAGTTGTTGCATGGGACCGAGAGCCGGGCGAGAAATACCTTGTCGCGTATGTTGTCCCTCGCGGGAATCCAGCACCCACGATCAATGATTTAAATGACTTTCTCAAGAAAAAGTTGCCTGACTACATGACGCCCTCAGCCTTTGTGTTTCTGGAATCCCTCCCCCTAACGAACGGCAAACTAGACCGGACCGCGCTGCCTCTGCCGGATCACAAAAGGCCAGACCTGGCCTACCCCTACGTTCCACCCCAAAATGCAGCGCAAGAAAAATTGCTCCAGATCTGGGAAGAACTCTTGGACGTCTCCCTGATTGGTATCCAAGACGATTTCTTCGACCTGGGGGGGCCACTCGCTACTCGGCGCGAAACTCATCTCCCGGCTAGGTGAGGTCTTTCGTATTGAGCTGCCATTGCGCAGCCTCTTTGAGTCCCCCACGATCGCCGGGTTGGCTGAACAGGTTGAAGAAGCCCTTCGAAAAGAAAACGGCCTGCGCACCCTTCCCATCATTCCTGCCTCAAGAGCCGGAAATCTCCCCCTTTCGTTCTCTCAGCAACGATTGTGGTTCCTCGACCAGTTGGACCCCGGAAACCCTAATTATAACCTTTTGGTTGCCTTTCAGCTTAGGGGACCACTTAATCTGACAGCGTTGGTACAGAGCTTCAATGAGATCATCAGGCGCCACGATGCTTTGCGGACCGTCTTTAGGGCCCCAGATGGAGAGCCGGTCCAAATCATCGTCCCATCCGTGACCTTAGAGCCGCGCGTCCTGGATCTGAGAGAAATTGTTTCTGATGCAGCACGAGAGGCTGAGATCCGACATCTATCGACTATCGAGGCCCAACGGCGATTTGATCTAACCCGCGGTCCGTTGTTGCGGATCACTTTGATACGGATAACCGAGGACGAGCATGTGCTACTTCGGACAATACACCACATAGTCTTCGATGTTTGGTCTATGGGGATACTCGTTCAAGAGCTGTCCGCACTCTACAAGAGTTTTTCTAGCGGGGAGCCAGCCTTGCTCCCGAAGCTTCATATCCAGTACGCAGACTTTGCGCGTTGGCAAAGAGAGAGGTGTCAAGATGAGCTGCTTCTTCCTCAACTGTCTTACTGGAAACGGGTGCTTCGCGACATTCCCCCCGTGCTAGAGCTTCCCACCGATCGTCCTCGGACTGCGGTTCAGACCGTTCGTGGTGCGCGACAATACTTTGCAGTTTCGGAGTCGCTTTCAGCAGGGCTCAAGAGCCTGGGCAATCGGCACAAGGTTACTCTTTTTATGGTGCTGCTAGCGGCGTTTCAGACATTGCTGCATCGTTACACAGGACAGACTGACATCGTGGTAGGGTCTCCTGTGGCAGGTCGGAACCACAGCGAGCTCGAGGGTTTGATCGGCTTCTTTCTTAACATGTTGGTCCTGCGCACCGACATGTCAGGCAACTGCACATTTCGCGGGCTGCTGGTTCGCATACGGGAGGTCTGCTTGGAGGCCTATGCCCACCAAGATCTGCCTTTCGAGAAACTTGTGGAGGAGCTGAGGCCAGACCGAGATCTACGGCACAACCCGTTGTTTCAAGTAGCGTTTTCTCTCCAGAATACTCCAACATTTCCCCTGGAGTTGGCTGGTTTGACGGTCGATGAACTCGAAGTTGACATAGGGATAGCAAGGTTTGACATCGAGTTGATCATGATGGAGGGAGAGAACGGGTTACGTGGGTATGTGAACTACAAAACCGACTTGTTTAATGCTGGAACGATTGACCGGCCAGGTCAATGCCGACAATCTGGCCTACGTGATTTACACCTCAGGCTCGACAGGCAAGCCCAAGGGGGTTTTGGTAGAGCACCGTAGCGTGGCGCGTCTCTTTGAGGCGACTCAGTCCTGGTTTGACTTTAATGAACGGGATGTGTGGACACTTTTCCACTCCCTTGCGTTCGACTTCTCGGTCTGGGAGCTCTGGGGTGCCCTGTTGTATGGCGGGCGACTCGTGGTGGTTCCCTATTGGGTGAGCCGGACGCCTGAAGCATTCCTCGACTTGTTGTTCACAGAGCGGGTGACGGTCCTCAACCAGACCCCTGCGGCTTTTCGGCAGCTCATTCGTGTGGAGGGAGAGTCTCCGGATCGAGCGAGGGAACTGAGCCTACGTCTGGTGATCTTTGGTGGTGAAGCCCTCGAACTGAAGATATTGGAGCCATGGTTTGACCGGTATGGAGACCAGAAACCTCGGTTAGTCAACATGTACGGCATCACGGAAACGACGGTACACGTTACCTATCGTCCGGTGACAATGGTCGACCTGAGTAAAACTTCGGGCAGCGTTATAGGCTGTCCGATTCCCGATTTTCAGGTTTATGTGCTGGATCAGAACCTGCAACCTGTGCCCCTTGGGATTCCCGGTGAGATGCACGTTGGTGGTGCTGGTGTGGCGCGGGGCTACCTCGATAGGTCTGAGTTGAGTGCCGAGCGATTCATTCCCGATCCCCTCAGCAAGAAACCGGGAACTCGGCTGTATCGGACGGGTGACCTGGCCCGCAGGCTCGCTGATGGGGACATCGAGTACCTTGGTCGCATCGATCATCAGGTGAAGATTCGGGGATATCGCGTCGAGTTGGGGGAGATTGAGGCGATGCTGCGCCAACATCCTGCTGTGCGGGAGACGGTGGTGGTGGCCAGAGACGATGTCCCTCACGGCAAGCATCTGGTGGCCTATGTGGTGGCTGTCCAAGCCCCAACCCCTTCGGTTACTGAGCTGCGAGGCTTTTTAAAGGCGAAGCTGCCAGATTACATGCTGCCTGCAGCCTTCGTGCTGCTGGAGGCGTTCCCGCTAACGCCTAACGGCAAGGTAGACCGTCGCGCGCTGCCCGAGCCAGACCAGGCACGCTCCGAATTGGAAGAGTCATTCTTAGCACCTCGTAATCCCGTCGAGGAAGTGCTAGCTGGTATCTGGGCCGAGGTACTGGGAGTTGCCCAAGTGGGAGTTCACGACAACTTTTTTGAATTGGGCGGCCATTCGTTGCTGGCGACCCGGGTCATATCTCGTATGCGCGAGGCCTTTCAAGTAGAAGTACCGCTTCGCGCTCTGTTTGAGGCACCCACGGTGGCGGGCTTGGCTGTGAAAATCACACAGAGCCAAACTGGAAAGGCGGAACCGGAAGAGATGGCCCGCGTCTTGAGTGAGTTGGAAGCGTTATCAGATAAACAAGCGAAGCGCCTACTTGCGAAAGATATGGAAGAAAAGGAATCCTAAATGGACGGAGAAAGCCTCAGCAACCAGCTTGCCAATCTTTCACCAGAAAAGCGGGCGCTTCTTGGGTTGAGGCTCAGGCGCAAGGGGGCTCGTGCCTCCGCTGAACAGATTATACCGCGCAGAGCAAACCGCGACCGTGCCCCTCTTTCTTTTGGTCAGCAAAGGCTGTGGTTTCTCGATCAGTTTGAGCCCGACAGTCCTCTCTATAACATCTCCAAGGCGGTGCGTCTTAGCGGTCGGCTCAATGTGGCCGCCCTGAAGCAAAGCCTCAATGAGATTGTGGCGCGCCACGAGGTCCTGCGTACTACATTTGCTTGCATAGATGGAAGCCCGGTTCAGGTGATTGTCGAGAGCGGCTCGATAGAACTGCCACTGATTGATCTGAGTGATTGGCCGGATGCAGGGCGCGAGGAAGAGGTTCGACGTTTGCTCAAGGAAGAGGCGCAGCGGCCTTTCAACTTAGCCTCTGATTTGATGCTGCGGTCACAATTGCTGCGGCTTGCCGAGGAGGAGAACGTCCTGCTTTTGATGATGCACCACATTGCTTCGGATGGCTGGTCCATGGGAGTGCTCTTTCGGGAGCTGTCTATTCTCTACGAAGCCTTCTCCAATGGGAAGCCATCGCCGCTTCAGGAACTGCCGATCCAGTACGCGGACTTTGCAGTCTGGCAACGGCAGTGGCTGCAGGGAGAGGTCTTGGAAGCCGAGCTTTCGTACTGGAAGAAGCGGCTTGATGGAGTCCCCACGCTGCAGTCGCCCTTTGACCGGCCGCGGCCACCGGTCCAGAGCTTTCGCGGCGCGCGACAATCCTTGATGCTGTCCAAGACCTTGACCAAGGAACTCAAAGCCCTGAGCCGTCACCAGGGTGTTACCGTGTTCATGACCCTGCTGGCGGCCTTTCAGACGCTACTGCATCGCTACACCGGGCAGGACGACATTGTTGTGGGTTCTCCTATCGCCAATCGTAACCGACTCGAGACCGAGGGACTGATTGGATTCTTTGTTAACACATTGGTCTTGCTTACTGACCTTTCGGGCAATCCCAGTTTTCGGGATTTGTTAGGCCGTGTGAGAGAGGTAGCTTTAGGAGGCTATGCTCACCAGGATCTACCCTTTGAGAGATTGGTAGAGGAGTTACAGCCCGAGCGGGCCCCGGGTTGGACCCCGCTGTTCCAGGTGATGTTTGTTCTTCAGAATGCCCCGATAGAATCTCTGAAGCTCGTGGGCCTGAGTGTGAGTCCTCTGAACGTAGACAGTGAGACGGCTAAATTTGATGTGAATCTATCGATGTGGGAGGAGGCGGAAGGACTGAGAGGATCATTGGAATACAATACGAGCTATAATCAAAAAGTGTGGAAATGAGAAATAGGTAGGCGTACCCTTTCGTGAACCGAAAACGAAAGGCTGCCTGGTGGAACAGGCAGAGAAAGGATACGCCGATGAGAGAAGAGCATAGGGAGAAAAAGGAGTCAAAG